>NZ_JBXVPZ010000060.1:0-14500 GCF_057961495.1 Streptomyces sp. P5F9
CCTCCGCGTTGTACGGGTGCCCGGCGGTGACCAGGGGCAGCGCGGTGACCGCGTCGGTGAGGCGCTCCCCGGCGGCGGCGGCCAGCGGACGCAGGTCGGCGCCGGACGCGGCCCGGGTCAGCGGGACCTCGCTGGCCAGCACGGCGACCTTGTCGGCGACCGCGTGGAAGCGGGAGGAGCCGAGGGCCTGCAGCGCGGTGGAGTGGGCCCGGGTCCGGGCCAGGGTGAGCTGGCGCTCCAGGAGGGCGCCCGCCTTGGCCGCGCCCACGGTGAGGTTGCCGCGGTCGGCGGTGGCGGTCGGGGGCGTGGCGGGTCCGCGGCCGGCCGCTGTGGCGGGCGTGGGGATGCCCCGGCCCGCGCCGGTGACCCGGCCGCCCACCGCCGAGGCCGCCGACTGGGCGGGGAACGCCGCCGAGCCCGACAGCCGGTGCAGGGCCAGCAGCAGCCGCTCAAGGCGCGCCGCGCACGCGTGCTCCAGCGCCAACGTGCCCGACAGCCACGCCAGTTCGGGGCGCATCGCCTCGGACCAGTCGGCGTCCAGCAGTGGACGGAAGGTGTGCAGGCTGCCGCTGATCCGGCGGGCCGAGTGGCGCAGGGCGCGCGCCGCGTCGACGGAGTCCTCCGTGCCGTTCTGCCCGTTGCCGGTCTCCCGGTGCAGCCGCAGGGCGCGGAGGAACTCGGTGGCCTGGCCGCGCAGGTAGCCCGCGAGGGCGTCACCTGTCACGGCCCGGGCCTTGGGATCCGTCGGGTCAAGGTGTTGCTGTGCCACGCCGGCGCCTCCGGGCGTCTATGAGCATCTCCTGGACGTTGCGCAGTGGTTGGCCCTCCGCGTCGGTCGCGTGCCGGGTCCACTCGCCGTCCGGGCCCAGGTGCCAGGAGGAGGTGGTGTCCGACATACCGGTTTCCAGCATCCGGTTGAGCGCGGCGCGGTGGGCCGGGTCGGTGACCCTCACGAGGGCCTCGATCCGACGGTCGAGGTTGCGGTGCATCATGTCGGCGCTGCCGATCCACACCTCGGGCTCGCCTCCGTTGCCGAAGCCGAAGACGCGGGAGTGTTCGAGGAAGCGGCCGAGGATGGACCGTACGCGGATGTTCTCGGACAGGCCGGGGACGCCGGGCCGCACCGCGCAGATGCCGCGCACCCACACGTCGACCGGGACGCCCGCCTGGGACGCGCGGTAGAGCGAGTCGATGATCGCCTCGTCCACCATCGAGTTGACCTTGATGCGGATGAACGCGGGACGCCCGGCACGGTGGTGCTGGACCTCCTTGTTGATCCGGGCGATCAGGCCGTCGCGCAGGGACTTGGGGGCGACCAGAAGCCGGCGGTAGGTCTCGCGGCGCGAGTAGCCGGACAGCCGGTTGAAGAGGTCCGAGAGGTCGGCGCCGACCTGCGGGTCCGCCGTCAGCAGGCCGAGGTCCTCGTAGAGGCGGGCCGTCTTCGGGTGGTAGTTGCCGGTGCCGACATGGCTGTAGCGGCGCAGCAGGTCGCCCTCCTGGCGGACCACGAGCGACAGCTTGCAGTGGGTCTTGAGGCCGACCAGGCCGTAGACGACATGGCAGCCCGCCTCCTCCAGCTTGCGCGCCCACTTGATGTTGGCGTGCTCGTCGAAGCGGGCCTTGATCTCGACCAGGACGAGGACCTGCTTGCCGGCCTCGGCCGCCTCTATCAGCGCGTCGACGATCGGGGAGTCGCCCGAGGTGCGGTACAGGGTCTGCTTGATCGCGAGGACGTCGTCGTCGTTCGCCGCCTGCTCCAGGAACCGCTGGACGGACGTGGAGAACGAGTCGTACGGGTGGTGCAGCAGCACGTCCCGGCTGCGCAGGGCGGCGAAGATGTCGGGCGCGGACGCCGACTCGACCTCGGCGAGGTCGCGGTGGGTGCCCGCGATGAACTTGGCGTACTTCAGCTCGGGCCGGTCCAGGCCGCCGATCCGGAACAGCCCGGTCAGGTCGAGCGGACCCGGCAGCGGGTACACCTCGGCCTCGCTGATCTTCAGCTCGCGCACCAGCAGGTCGAGGACCTCGCGGTCGATGGACTCCTCGACCTCCAGGCGCACCGGCGGCCCGAAGCGGCGCCGCATGAGCTCCTTCTCCAGGGCCTGGAGCAGGTTCTCGGCGTCGTCCTCCTCGACTTCGAGATCCTCGTTGCGGGTCAGCCGGAACGCGTGGTGCTCCAGGATCTCCATGCCCGGGAAGAGTTCCTCCAGGTGGGCGGCGATGACGTCCTCCAGGGGGACGTAGCGGCCGGGGGAGGACTCCAGGAAGCGGGAGAGCAGCGGCGGCACCTTCACGCGCGCGAAGTGGCGGTGGCCGGTGACCGGGTTGCGTACGACGACCGCGAGGTTCAGCGAGAGGCCCGAGATGTACGGGAAGGGGTGCGCGGGGTCGACGGCCAGCGGGGTCAGCACGGGGAAGATCTGGTGCCGGAACAGCGTGAAGAGGCGGGCCTGCTCCTTCTCCGTCAGCTCGTTCCAGCGGACCAGGTGGATGCCCTCCTCCGCGAGCGCCGGGGCGATGTCCTCGTGGTAGCAGGCGGCGTGCCGGGCCATGAGTTCGCGCGAGCGGGCCCAGATCATCTCCAGCACCTCGCGCGGCTGGAGGCCGGACGCGGAGCGGGTGGCGACACCGGTGGCGATACGGCGCTTCAGGCCGGCCACCCGGACCATGAAGAACTCGTCCAGGTTGCTGGCGAAGATCGCGAGGAAGTTCGCCCGCTCCAGCAGGGGCGTGTTCGGGTCCTCGGCGAGCTCCAGGACCCGCTCGTTGAACGCGAGCCAGCTGCGCTCCCGGTCCAGGAAGCGGCCCTGCGGCAGCTGGGGCCCGTCGTACGGCGACTCCTCGTACTCGTCGAGGTCGGCGTCGATGTCGGGTTCCAGGTCGGAGACCGCCGCCGACACGGTGTGCGGGCGGTGCGCGGCTATGGAGCCCACGGAGGGCTGCGCGTGCTGGACCTGTGCCTGGGCGTTGGGCTGGCTGCTCATGTGCCCATTGTTCCGCGCCACCGGTGATACGGGCGCGTCGGACAGCGCCGGAAGGAGCGGGAGGACGGCCCCGTTGCTCCCGTTCACCTCGGGAGGTGGCGAAGGCTCTGGCACGACGGGCTTCATTCGCCGAGCCTCGCAAGCCCGTCTGAACCGTTGGTTACGGCGACATGGCGTGCGGGATATCGGGGGGCGGCTCCCCCGCATCCGATACGTTCGTTTCCGTGCCGTAGACGTCCGGGAGCCGCGGGGAGGGGGGAACCGGTCAGGCCGTGCGGCGCCGCAGCAGGGTGAAGGCGGCGGCGGTCGCCAGGGCGGCGACGGCGAGGACGAGGGCGGTTTCGGTGAGCTGGAGGGGCCAGAACTGGGAGGAGGGGTGGTACTCGCTGTAGTAGCCGACGATGTCATGGGCGGCCGGGCAGGCCTTTCCGCCGCCGACGCACGGGTCGGGGATGTGGGCGCCGCTGGAGGTGACGGCGCCTTCGCCGCCGTAGATGACGTTCGCGGGTGCCGCGTAGCCCTCCTTCAGGTCGCCGACGCTGGTCTTCCACGGCACGAGGTGCGGGGCCGCGAGGGTGGTGAGGCTCGTCGCGGTCGCCGTGACCAGGACGGCGAGGGCGAGGCCGCTCGTGGCTCGGCGTGCGACCAGGCCCGCGAGGGCGCCGAGGGCGAGGCCCAGCAGGGGGTACGCGATCGCGGTCGTGCCGTTGGCGTAGAAGGTGTCGCTGTCGTTCCAGCTCCAGCCGTCGGGGATCTTGTGCGCGTCGAACAGCAGGCGGTGCAGCAGGACGAGCAGGGTGGTGCCCGCGGTGAGCAGGACGGCCGGGACGGCGAGCTTGGCGGCGAGCCAGCGGGCCGGGGAGACCGACTGGGTCCAGGCCAACTGCGCGGTGCCGTGCTCCAGTTCGCGGCCGATCAGCACGCCGCCGGCCCAGACGGCGACGACGACCGGGACGAAGTGGATCGCGACTTCGGCGACCGTGTAGGCGAGGTGGTAGCCCTCGATCGAGTCGTTCCAGTCGCAGAGGTTCTTGGTGCACTGCTGCTGCCACGCGGTACGGGCCGCGTTCCCCAGCGGGCCGTACGCCCACAGCAGCACCGCCGAGATCACGGCGACGAAGACGCCCCAGACGATTACCGCGGGGCGGTGCAGCCGCAGCAGCGCGCGGCGCGGGCGGGCCGGTCTCGGCGGGGCCGTCCGGGTCAGGGCCTGGGCGGTCATACGGTGGCTCCCTTGATGTCCGTACGGCGGCCGAGCAGCGTGAACGCGGCGACCAGGGCGAGTGCGGCGAGGGTGAGGAGTACGGCGGTCGCCGTGAGCTGGACCGGCCAGAAGTGGCGGTCGGGCCAGATGTTGTCCCACTTGCGGCCGAAGAGGTAGCGGGCCGCGTAGGTGACGGCGGCGGCCACCGCGAGCGCGGGCAGCGCGCGGCCGAGGGCGATTCCGGCGAGGGTGCCGGCGGCCAGGGCGAAGAGGACCAGGGCTACGGAGAGCGGGCCGGCCGGGACGAGGACGCGGTCCCAGGACCAGTTGGTGACCAGGACGTCCTGGTCGGTGGTCCAGACCCAGGCGAAGAGGAGGGCGAGCAGGGTGGTGCCGGCGGCCAACGGCAGGGCCGCCGCGGTGAGCTTCGCGGTCAGCCAGCGGGCCGGGGTGACGGACTGGGTCCAGGCGAGCCGTGCCGTACCCGACTCCAACTCGCGGCCGATGAGCGCGGCACCCGCCCAGGCGGCCACGGCTATGGAGACGTAACTGAGCACCTCGCCAAGGAAGTTCATGACGTTGTTGACGTCGGTGAGGACGAAGTACTGGTCGACGGGGTGCCGTTCGGCGGGCGCCCGGAACAGGTGCACCCACAACAGGGCGCCCACGGCGAGCAGGTGGAACGCGCCCCAGACGATCAGTGCCGGGCGGTGCAGCCGCAGTACGGCGCGTTGCGGTCGGGCGGTGGGGCTCAGGGCCAGGGTGGTCATACGGCGGCTGCCTTGCGTGCGGGCGCCGACGGACCGGTCTGGCGCTGGAGGAGGCGGAACGCGGCCACGGTCAGGGCGGCGGTGACGGCGAGGATGATCGCGGTGGTCGTCAACTGGAGGGGCCAGTAGTGGGATTGGGGGTGGTAGTCGTTGTAGTAGCCGACGGCGTCGAGCTTGGCGTAGAGGGCCTGGCAGCCGCTGTTGGTGATGGCGCCGCAGTGCGGGTCGGCGATGTGGGCGCCGGTGGAGGTGACCAGGCCCTGGTCGACGATGATGCCGGAGCCCTGCGGGACGTTGTGCTGGAGGCTGCTGAGCTTGGTGACGGTGGGCCAGAGGTGCGGCGTCGCGATGGCCATGACGCTCCACAGGAGCGCCGTGCCGCACAGCGAACCGACCAGCGCACCAAGGGAGTTGCGCTTGAGCAGGCCGAACAGGGCGCCGATCGCCAGGGCGGCCAGGGCCATGGCGGCGGTGGCCGTGCCGCCTGCGGCGTAGGTCCCTATGTCGTGCCAGTCCTTGGCCGAGTCGAGACGGCGGCCCTGGCTCGTCGACCAGGCCCAGTGGTGCAGCCCCACCAGCAGTCCGGTGCCGACGGTGACCAGGACGGCCGGGACGGCGAGCTTGGCGGCGAGCCAGCGCGCCGGGGAGACCGACTGGGTCCAGACCAGCTGCGCGGTGCCGTGCTCCAGTTCGCGGCTGGTCAGCGTGGCGCCCGCCCAGGCGGCGACCAGGAACGGGGCGGCGAGGACGGCGAGGGTCGTATAGGCGTACCAGTCCTTGTAGCGGCCGACCGCGCTCGGGTCGTACACGCAGCCGCCCGCCTCGCAGGCGTGGTACTGCTTCCAGCCCTCGGCCGCGGCGTCGGTGAGCGGCCCGCCCACCCACAGCAGCAGGCCGGCGAGGACGAGCACGAGCACGGCCCAGACCAGCAGGGCGGTCCGGTGCAGGCGCAGCAGCCAGCGGAGCAGATGCGGCGGTGATCCGTTCCGGCGCGCGGTGACCGGCGGTGGGGCGAGGGCGGTCATGCGGCGGTCTCCGGGGTGTCGGTGGTGTCGGTGGTGGGTGGGTGCTGGAGGCTGGGGGTAAAACTAACCACTGTCCTGGCGCGTGAATGGTTAGAAAAGACCCCGGCTTCCCGAGGGCGCAGGGTCGCCGGGGGCGTCGCGAGGGCGGTCACGCGACGGCCTCCTCGGTCTTGGCGGCGGGGGCGGTGCCGGCCTCGGGGTTGCGCAGATAGGAGAGGACCAGCTCCTCCAGCGAGGGCGTGCTGGTACGCCAGTCGGTGTCGAGCGGGCTCAAGGGGCGGACCAGGGCGCTGAGTTGGCGGCCGGTGGTGCGGGACTCGACGACCGTGTGCGGGTCGAGGGCCGCGTGCGCGGGCGCGGACACGTGGACGTGCGCGGCGAGCAGCTCGTCGATCTCCCCGGCGAGCCGGACCCGGCCGCCGCCGATCAGCAGCAAGTGGTCGCAGGAGTCCTCCAGTTCGGCCACGACGTGCGAGGACATCACGATCGTGGTGCCGAACTCGGCGGCCTGCGCCATGAGGATGCCCATCATCTCGTGCCGGGCCAGCGGGTCCAGGTCGGCCATCGGCTCGTCCAGGAGCAGCAGTTCGGGCCGCTTGGCCAGCGCGAGGGCGAGCGCGACGCGGGTGCACTGGCCGCCGGAGAGGGTGCGGATGCGGGACTTGGGGTTCAAGTCCCCGTCGGACACGATGCGTTGGGCGACGGAGGCGTCCCAGCGGTCGGTGTTCAGGTCGGCGCCCATGCGCAGCGTCTCGGCGACGGTGAGCTGCGGGTAGAGCGGCTTGTCCTGCGCGACGTAGGCCACCCGCTCGCGGGCCGCGCCCGCCGCCGTGCCCAGGACGGACAGTGTGCCCTCGGTGGGGGCGAGCAGTCCGGCGGTCAGGGCGAGGAGCGTGGACTTGCCCGCGCCGTTCGGTCCCACGACCGCGCAGACGCGTCCGGCGGGCAGCCGGAAGGCGCAGTCCCGCAGGGCCCACCCTCCCCGCCGGCCGAACCGCTTGCCGAGAGCGGCGGCCTCTATCGCGGCGGTGCCTGTCATCAGTCTTCTCCTTGGAAGTGCTTTTCGAGTACGGCGGTGAAGAGCGCGGCGACGTCGTCCCGGCCGAGTCCGGCCTCCTGGGCCCGCGCGGCCCAGTCGTCGAGTTCTAACCGCAGCGGCGAGTCGGCGGGCGTGGTGCTCAGCCCCTTGCGGATGAACGTGCCGAGGCCGCGGCGGGCCTCGACCAGTCCCTCGCGCTCCAGCTCGCGGTAGGCCTTGAGGACGGTGTTCGGGTTGATGGCGGTGGCCTCGACGACCTCGCGGGCCGTCGGCAGCTTGTCGCCGGGCTCCAGCATGCCCAGGTGCAGCGCCTGCTTGGTCTGCTGGACGATCTGTACATAGGTGGCCACGCCGCTGTGCCGGTCGATGCGGTACTCGACCACTGGGTTCCACCACCCTTTCACTAATTGAGTAGTGAAAGGGTGGTGCAAGGGGGCTGAGAAAGTCAAGTGAGATCGATGTGCCGGTCCGTGAACCGATCGGCGGGGCTCGTGCGATGAGGAGACGTGAGCGATACGGGAAGCGACGGGGAGCTGCTGCGGGCCATCGCGGCGGACGGCGACCGGCGCGCGTTCGAGGAGCTGTACCGGCGGTACGCGCCGTGGCTGACCGCGCGGTTGCGCGGCCGGTGCGCCGACGCCGGGATGGTCGACGACGTCGTACAGGAGACGTTTCTCGCGGTGTGGCGGGGCAGTGCCCGCTACCGCGAGGACGGGGACGTGGCCGGGTGGCTGTGGCGGATCGGGTCGCGGCGGCTGATCGACGTGCTGCGCGGCGACGGGGCGCGCGGCCGGCTGCGGCAGGCGCTGGGGCGGCTGCGGCACCGGGACGAGGCGTCGGCGGAGGAACGCGTGCTCGCGGGAGTCGAGCACGGGGACCTCGCCGGTGCGCTCGTCCGGCTCTCGCCGGAGCTGCGGGCGGTCCTCCAGGCCACCGTGATCGACGGGCTGACCACCCGGGAGGCCGCCGTGCTGCTGGGCATCCCGGCCGGGACGGTCAAGACACGGGCCATGCGGGCCCGTAAGCAACTGCGGGAGGAGCTGGCATGACCTGGCATGTGGCCGAAGACGACGTACGCGCCTATGCGCGGGGCGAGTTGGCACCGCCCATGCTCTGGTCCGCCGACACCCACCTCGCCCAGTGCGCCGAGTGCCGGGCCCTGCTCGCGTCGGTCACCGACCCGGTGGCCCTCGACGCGGGCTGGGAACGCCTCGAAGCCGAACTCGACGCCCCCAGAAGGGGGTTGATGGAAACCCTGCTCGTGCGGATCGGCGTGGCCGACCACACGGCACGGCTGCTCGCGGCGACACCGGTACTGCGCCGCTCGTGGCTGGGCGCGGTGGCCCTGCTGCTCCTGATGACGGTCCTGATGACCGACGTGTCGAACGTCGCGGCACCCGACGTCTTCCTCGCCCTCGCCCCGCTGCTGCCGCTCGCGGGCGTGGCGATGGCGTACGGCCCGGTGCTCGACCCGACCTACGAGATGACCGTCGTGGCCCCGATGCACGGCTTCAAACTCCTGATGATCCGCACAACCGCCGTACTGGTGGCGGGACTTGGCCTCAACGGCCTCGCGACCCTGGCCCTGCCCGGATACGGCCTCGCCGCCCTGGCCTGGCTGCTGCCCGCGCTCGCCCTCACCTCGACGAGCCTCGCCCTGACCCCGCGCCTGGGCCCGGTCCTCGCGCCGGGTGTGGTCGGCGGGGCCTGGACCGCCCTGCTGATGGTGGCCCACGAGCGGGCGACGCACGGCGGCACGCTCGCCCCGTTCACCGCGACCGGCCAGACGGTGGCCGCGGCGGTGGCGGTCCTCGCCGCGGGCCTCCTCTACCTGGCCCGCGACCGCTTCGACACGAAGACCCCGGGCTTCCGCCCGACAGCCTGATCTCTCAAGCCACTTCAGCCACTTCAGCCATTTCGAGCGACTTCACGACTGGAGTACGTCATGACCACTACCGTCTCCGCGGCCGGGCTCAGCCTGCGCTACGGCCTGACGACCGCCCTCGACGACGTGTCGCTGCGGCTCACCGAAGGCGTCACCGGCCTGCTCGGCCCCAACGGGGCGGGAAAGACGACCCTGTTGAGGGTGCTGGCCACCGCGGTCCCGGCCGACGAGGGCGCCTTCACCGTCCTCGGCCACGACCCCCGCACGCCCGCCGGCCGCCAGGAGACCCGGCGCGTGCTCGGCTACCTCCCGCAGACACCGGGCTTCCACCCCGACTTCACGGCCTTCGACTTCGTCGACTACGTCGCGATCCTCAAGGAGCTGACCGACCGCACCGCCCGCCACAACGAGGTACGGCGCGTGCTCGCCGAGGTCGACCTGTCGGACGTACGCGGCAAGCGCATCAAGAAGCTGTCCGGCGGTATGCGCCAGCGGGTCGCGCTCGCGGCGGCGCTGGTGGGCGACCCGGGCTTTCTGGTCCTGGACGAGCCGACGGTCGGCCTGGACCCCGAACAGCGCATGCGCTTCAGGGAGTTGATCGCCCGCGCGGGGGAGGGGCGAACGGTTCTCCTGTCCACCCACCAGACCGAGGACGTGGCGATGCTCTGCCACCGCGTCGTCGTCATGGCCGGCGGCCGCGTGCGCTTCGACGGCACCCCGGCCGAACTCACCGCGCGGGCCGCGGGCCGCGTGTGGAGCGGCTCGGAACGCGACCCCGACGCGAAGGCGGGCTGGCGCACCGGCCTCGGCGTCTTCCGCAACGTGGGCGACCCGCCGCCCGGCGCCGAACTCGTCGAACCCACCCTGGAGGACGGCTACTTGCTCACCCTCGACGGCATGCACGCGGAGGCGACGGCATGAGCACCGTACTGACCCTGACCCCCGCCGAGACGCACACGGCACCCGCCCGCCAGTCATGGCAGGCGATTTTCGCCCTGGCCCGCTTCGAGTCCCGCAAACTCCTCCTCCGCATCCCGGTGCTGTTCATGCTGGCGGCCTACGTCGCCTGGATCGTGTGGCGCACCAAGAGCGACTGGAACGGCTATCCGGCCCTCCAGGACGTCGACCGCGCCACCCAGACGGGCCCGCTGCTGGTTGGCTTCGCGGTCCTGCTCTGCGTCAACCAGGCCGTGCTCCGTTCCCAACGGCACGACACCGAGCGGCTGTTCGGGGTCCTGGTCCTCGAACCGTGGCGCCGTACGGCAGCGCACGCGCTGTCGATCCTGCCGGTGACCGGACTCGTCGCGCTGGGCGTGGCGGCCCAGTTCGGCCGGCAGGCGGTCAAGTCGACGGCGGTGGGCAACGGTTCGGTGGGAGAACTGCTCGTAGGCCCCCTGTGCGTGCTGCTCTGCGGGGCGGTCGGCCTGCTGATGGCGAGGCTGGTGCCGAAGCCGTTCGCGATCCCGGTGGCCGCGGTGCTGCTCCTCGTGTTCTCCGTCCTCGCGCCGGTCTCGATCGGCGGCGGCGGTGCCACGGCCTGGCTGACCCCGATCGTCGGCGAGGGGAGCACCAAGACGATCCCCTCCGACCTGATCGGCCGCCCGGCCGCCTCGCACGCCCTGTACCTGACGGGCCTGGCCCTGGCTCTCGCCCTGCTCGCGGTACTGATCAGCAAGGGCCGCACGAAGACGGCGACGGCGGTCCTGGCGGGCTCCCTGGCCGGAGCGATCGCCCTCGGCGTGGTCGGCGGAGTCGGCCAGGCGGCCGGCGTCTCCTCGGAGACGGTCGCGGCCCGCGCCCGGGCCACCCTCACCCCGGAGAAGGTCGAGTCCTGCGTCCGGCACGGCCGTTCGACGTACTGCGCGTTCCCCGAGTGGGGCCCCCGCACGGCGACCTGGGCCGACGTCACGGACCACGTCCAGTCCCTCGCCGGCGGCACCGCACAGACCCGGAAGCTGCTCGTACGGCAACGGGTCGAGGCCCGCTACGGCATGGAGGCCGACGGCGCGATCGACCCGTTCACCACGCCGAACCAGGTCACCGTCCGCACGATGTGGGGCGGACCCCGGACACCGGAGTTCTCCGCCGCGGTCGCCTCCGTCCTGGTCCTCGGGAACGAGAAGGCCGGCGGTGCCGTGTGCGACGGCCGCATGGTCACCATCATGTGGCTGGCCCTGGGCTGGACGTCCGACCCGGTCTCCGAGCTCCGCGCGGTCCGCCTGAGCGACACCGTGACCGGCTCGTCCATCGTCCTGTCGCCGACCAACGGAATGACCATGACGGCCGGACAGACCAGCGTCGTAAGGGAGTTGCTCGCCGCGGGCCCGTCCACGGTCACCCCGAAGGTGAAGGCGCACTGGGCGGAACTGACGTCCCCGAAGGTGACGACGGCAAAGGTCGCTCAGCTGCTGGGCGTCAAGGCTCCCGGTGGGACCGACAAGTGCGAGTGATGACGAGGGGGAGCGGGAAGACTGAGCAGAGAGACGTCCAACTCCCCTCTACGGCACGGGTGTTGGCGCAGCTGATCCGACCCGTCCTCCGCGCCCTGCCGGTACGGGCGCTGGGCGCGACCGCCGCGGTGGCCCTGCTGATCGCGGCCCTTCCCCGCCTCCTCTCGGACGAACCGGACCCGTGGTCCGCGCTCGTCGCCCTGCGCGCCGCCGCCCTCACCTTCGCCGTGGGCCTGGCCTTCGTTCTGGACGACCCCACTCGCGACCTGACGAGCTCGGTACCGACCCGCCGCATCCTGCGCACGACCCTGCGGGTGGCACTGGTGGCCCCGTTCGCGGTGGCCTGGTGGACCGCGGCGGTCCTGCTGATCCCGTCGAAGATCCGCCCCCCGGTCGGCGACATGACCCTGGAGGCGGCAGCGGCGGCGGTCCTCTCCCTCGCCGCGGCGGGTGCGGCCCTCCGCTTCACAGCCGAACCGGAACCGGGCCAACGCGTGGCCGCCGGTTTCCTGGTCATCGCCCTGGTGTCCCCCCTCGCCCTGCCCGACAGCTGGGGGATGTACGTCACCCCGGCGGAGAAGCAGTGGGGGGTGGGGCACGACCACTGGGCGATGGTGTTGGTGGGGGCGGCGCTGGTGTGGGCGGCGTGCGGACCGGAACCGGTGAGGAGGAGGGTGTTCGGGCGGAGGGCGAGGGTCACTTCTTGACCAGGGCCGGTCACCCGGACACGGCGAGCTCTACGACTCCGACCGGTACATCAGGTCCGTCTCGTACGTCGTGAACCCCAGCCGTTCGTACACGGACACCGCCGCCTTGTTGTCCGCGTCGACGTACAGCATCGCCGTGGGCAACCCCTGCGCGGCAAGGTGCCGTAGCCCGATCGTCGTCAGCGCCTTGCCCAGCCCACCGCCCTGAACCCCGGGCAGCACCCCCACCACATACACCTCACCCAACTGCTCCTCCGCGTGGACCTTGGTCCAGTGGAAGCCCACCAGCTCGCCACCCCGTTCCGCCAGGAAGAACCCCGCGGGGTCGAACCACGTCTCGGACTTGCGGTCGTCGAGGTCCCGCTGGGTGAGGGACCCCTGCTCGGGGTGGTGGGCGAAGGCCGCGGCGTTGACGGCAAGCCACGCCGCGTCGTCGACGCCGGGCACGAAGGTCCGTACGGTCACGCCCTCCGCGAGCACCGGTTCCGGCAGCTCCAGATCGGTCAACGCCCGCCGCAGCTGCCGGAGTTCACGGAACATCGTGAGCCCGAGGACCTGTGCGAGATGGCGCGCGGCGGAGTGCCCGCCGTGCGCCCACACCCGGAGCCGCTTCCCGGACGCGGCCAGCAGCGCGGCGCCCAGCGCCCGCCCGTGCCCGTGCCCCCGGTGCGAGGGATGGACGACGAGTTCGGCGGCCGGCGCCTCCACCGGATCCGTGTCCTCCAACTGCGCGTAGCCCACGAGTTCGTCGCCCAGGGTCAGCAGCAGATGCACGACCCCGGTCCGCTCACCCCCGCGGATCCGCAACCGCCCCTGCTCGGACACCGCCTGCTGTCCGTCGGTCCTGGCGGCCTCGGCGATCAGCGCGAGGACGGCCTCGCCCTGGTCCGGGGAGAGCGCGGAGTAGGTCTCGATGGAACGGGAGCCGGGTGCGGGCCGTACGGTGTCGTCGCTGGTCATGGGTATGAGGGTAAGCCGATCCCCCGGCAAAGTGGCGGCAAAGAAGAAACCAGGATGTAACCAAGAACCCCCTGCCGCGCTACGCGCGTTGACCCTAGGCTGCGCCGGAACGTGGTGACCTTCTCAGCCGACACACAGGGGGGCTCATGCCAGCCACAACCCAGCCGCACCGCCCGCGCGGACGCCGTACCGCCGCACTCCTCGCCGCCACCGTGAGCCTCGCCACGGCGGGTGCGCTGGCCGCCGCTCTGCCCGCCGACGCCCACGGCGACCCCGGCGGCCACGGGCACAAGCCCAGCCGCTACCAGGACGTACAGCTCCTCTCCTTCAACGACCTGCACGGCAACCTGGAGCCGCCGTCCGGTTCCTCCGGCCGGGTGACCGAACTCCAGGCGGACGGCACGACGAAGACGATCGACGCGGGCGGCGTCGAGTACCTCGCGACGCACCTGCGCGACGCCCGCAAGGGCAACCCGTACTCGATCACCGCGGCCGGCGGCGACATGGTGGGCGCCTCCCCGCTGATATCGGGCCTCTTCCACGACGAGCCGACCATCGAGGCCCTCAACAAGCTCGACCTGGACGTCACTTCGGTCGGCAACCACGAGTTCGACGAGGGCGCGAAGGAACTGGCCCGCCTCCAGAACGGCGGCTGTCACCCCACTGACGGCTGCTACACGGACAAGAAGTTCCAGGGCGCCGACTTCCCCTACCTCGCGGCCAACGTCCTCGACGAGAAGACGAAGAAGCCGATCCTCAAGCCGTACTGGGTCTGGAAGAAGAACGGCGTCAAGGTCGGCTTCATCGGCGTCACGCTGGAGGGCACCCCGGGCATCGTCTCCGCGGACGGCGTCAAGGGCCTCCAGTTCAAGGACGAGGTCGAGACGATCGACAAGTACGCCAAGGAGCTGCAGAAGCAGGGCGTCAAGTCGATCGTCGCGCTGATCCACGAGGGCGGCTTCCCGGCCTCCGCGTCCTACAACTACGACTGCGACGCGTCCGGCGGCGGCTCCGGCATCTCCGGCCCGATCGTCGACATTGCGAAGAACGTCACCCCGGCGGTCGACGCGCTGGTCACCGGCCACACCCACAACGCGTACGTCTGCACGATCAATGACCCAAGTGGCAAGCCCCGTATGGTCACTTCGGCATCGTCCTTCGGCCGCCTCTACACGGACACCACGCTGACGTACGACCGCAGGACAGGCGACATCGCCCGTACGGCGGTCGAGTCGGCGAACCACGTGGTCACCCGTGACGTGCCCAAGGCCGCCGACCTGACCTCGCTGATCAGCAAGTGGAACACCCTCGCGGCGCCCATCGGCAACCGCGCGATCGGCTACGTCTCCGCCGACGTGGGCAACACCGGCACCGAGTCCCCGATGGGCGACCTCATCGCCGACGCCCAGCTCGCGTACGGCAAGAAGCTGGACCCGGAGACCGACCTCGCGCTGATGAACCCGGGCGGGGTGCGGG
>NZ_JBXVPZ010000060.1:14510-31750 GCF_057961495.1 Streptomyces sp. P5F9
GGGTGCGGGCGGGCCTGACCTACAAGGCCACCGGCGCCGAGGGCGACGGTGTGGTGACGTACGCCGAGGGCTTCACGGTGCAGCCGTTCGCGAACACCGTGAACCTCCAGGACTTCACCGGCGCGCAGCTGGTCCAGGTGCTCAAGGAACAGGTGAGCGGCACGAACACGGCGGCGTCGAAGGTGCTCCAGGTGTCATCCGGGCTGACGTACACGCTGGACCTGACGAAGACGGGCGCGGACCGGGTGGTCACGGACTCGATCAGGCTCAACGGTTCCGCCGTCGACCCGGCGGCCACGTACCGCGTCGCGACGAACAGCTTCCTCGCGGGCGGCGGTGACGGCTTCACGACGCTGGGGCAGGGCACCGGTGACCTGGTCGGCACGGACGACCTGGCCGCGCTGGCGGACTACCTGACGGCGAACTCGTCGGCCACCGGCCCGCTGGTGCCCCCGGCGGCGAACCGGATCAACATCGTGCGGTAACCCATCCCTGACCCATCTCTGACGAGGGGCCCGGAGCCGCAGGTCGGCGCCGGGCCCCTTCTGTTTTCCCGTTCTAAATTCTGTGTAAGACCGGGTTCAGTTCCGCAAAGTCCATAAGAATCTTCCACAGGGATTGCTCAGGAAGGTCTAAGCGGAAAAGGCTTTTCCTGCGTCAGAAGTCCAGTAGTGTTTTCCATGTCGAAAGCGAACAGCGCAAACGACAAGAAGACGCAAGAGACGAAGGAGAGCACGATGAGCTTCCACAAGATCGCCCCGGTGAAGAAGACCCACAAGCCGGCCCCGGCGCCCAAGAAGGCCCAGAAGAAGGCCGCTCCGGCCCCGAAGCGCCGCCCGGTCGGCCACAAGTAAGCCTCCGGTCCGGCCGTAGAAGACCCGCAGCACCCGCAGCACCACCCGCAGTACCCCACAACAAGCCGCAGCACAGCGGCACTTACCGGGAGGGAACCCGTCATGAGCTTCCACAAGATCGTCCCCGTCAAGAAGACCCACAAGCCCGCCCCGGCCCCCAAGAAGAAGGCGCCGAAGAAGCCCGCCCCGAAGCGCCCCGTCGGCCACAAGGGCTGACCCGGCACACCTTGAGGCGGGGCCACCGGTTAGCGAGCGAACTCGCTCCGGTGGCCCCGCCTCGGCCATGACCAGCCCACGCTCTGAAGGGAGTTGTTGACCATGAGGGAAGCCCGTGAGGCCTTCCGCCGTTTCTGGCCGCTGACCCGCGGTGACCGCAAGTGGCTCGCGGTGATCATCGCGTGCGTCATCGTGTCGGCGCTCGCCGAGACCGCCGCGATCCTGCTGTTCGCGGAGCTCACGGACAACGCCCTCAAGGCCGGTTCGCTGTCCGAGTTCTGGGGCCCGGCCGCGGCCTGGCTCGGCGTCGCCGCGCTCGGCGCTCTCGTCGGCTACTTCGGCAACTCCCTCGCCACCTGGACCGCGGAGAGATTCGTCCTGCGCCTGCGGGCGAACGTCTTCCGCCATGTCCAGGACCTCCCGCCCCACTTCTTCCAGAAGCACCGCCAGGGCGACCTCGTCGAACGCCTCACCGGAGACGTCGAGGCCATCGAGCAGATGGTCGTGTCCGGCGTGGTCGGCACCATCTCGGCAGCTTTTTCAGCCGTGTTCTACGCCTGCGCAGCCCTGTACCTCCGCTGGGACCTGGCCCTGGCCACCTTCGTCCTCGCCCCCCTGTTCCTCTTCGCGGCCCGCCGTTTCTCGGGCCGCATCAAGCAGGCCTCGCAGGACGAACGGGTCGCCGACGGCGCGATCACCTCGGTCGTCGAGGAGTCCCTCGGCAACGTGGTCCTCACCCAGGCGTACAACCGTCGCGGGGACGAGGAGAAGCGCCTGGACGTCGAAGCCCGCGCGTGGATGAGGGCATCGGTCCGCGGTGCCCGGCTCAGCGAGATGTACGAGCAGTTCGTGGAGGTCGTAGAGACGCTCTGCGTCCTGTCGGTGATCGGCCTCGGCGTGTGGGAGATCTCCGCCGACCGCATGACCCTCGGCGCACTCCTCGCCTTCGCCGCCTTCATCGGCTACCTCTACCCCCCGGTCCGCAACCTCGGCCAACTCGGCCTCACCCTCACCGCGGCCACGGCCGGCGCCGCCCGCATCAACGAGATCCTGGACGCCACCCCGTCCGTAGGCGATCCCCGCGAACCCGTCCCCGCCTGGCCCGTCCACGGCTGGGTCAGCTTCCACGGCGTGACCTTCGCCTACCCCGGCGCGGCCCGCGACTCGGTCAACGACGTCACCTTCAGGGCGAACCCGGGCGAGCTGGTGATCATCACGGGCGAGAGCGGAGCGGGCAAGTCGACCCTGTCCAAACTCCTCACCCGCTTCTACGACCCCTCGGCGGGCGTGATCTGCCTGGACGGCGTCCCCCTCCGCGACGTACCCCTCGAATTCCTGCGGGAGAACGTGGCGTTGCTGCCCCAGCAGACCCTCATCCTCAACGGCACGGTCCGCGAGAACATCGAGTGCGGCCGCCCCGGAGCGAGCGACGAGGACATCGAACGGGCCGCGCGAGCGGCAGCGGCCCACGACTTCATTGCATCCCTTCCCCAGGGCTACGACACTCAGATCGCCCCCGGCACGGCGGCACTCTCCGGCGGCCAGCTCCAACGGATCGCGATCGCCCGGGCGATGCTCCGCGAGGCCCCGGTCCTGGTCCTGGACGAACCGACCGCCGGCCTCGACTCGGTGGCCGCCCGCCAGGTGATCCAGCCCCTCCGCCGCCTGATGTCCGGCCGTACGACCATCATGATCACCCACGACCTGAGCCTCGCCCCCGACGCGGACCGCATCATCGTCGTGGACGGCGGACGGTTGGTGGAGACGGGAACGCACGCGGAGTTGGTGGCAAGGGGCGGCGCGTACGCGCGACTTGCGGGTCCGCTCCCCGAAATGGCGATCATGGGAACAGGACGGCATCGTTCGGAGGACACGATGATCCTGCACCAGGTCCCGCCGCAGGCACCGGACGAGACGATGATCCTGAGGCTTCCGAAGTTCCCGAGGAGATAGATCAGACAGGGGGAGCGGCCCGGAGGCTGTACCCGAGCCCCCGCACGGTGTGGATGAGCCGCGGTTCGCCGCGGCTCTCCAGTTTCCGGCGCAGGTACATGACGTAGACGTCGAGCGTGTTGGACGCGGGCTCGAAGTCGAAGCCCCACACCTGCCGGTGAATCTGGGGCCGGGTGAGCGCGGCGCCCGGATGCCTCAACAGGTGCTCCAGCAACAGGAATTCGGTCCGCGTGAGATCGAGCGGCCGTCCGTCACGGGTGACGGTACGGGTACGCAGGTCCAGGACGAGATCCTGGAAGACGAGCTGTTCGAGCTCGGGCAACACGTCGTCCGCCGGGGCGTGTTGGGCACCGCGCCGCAGCAACGCCCGTACCCGAGCGAGGAGTTCCTCCACGGCGAACGGTTTGCTCAGGTAGTCGTCGGCACCGTTGTCGAGGGCGACGATCCGGTCGCCGACCGCGTCCCGCCCGGTGATCATCAGGATCGGCACGGTGGACCCGGAGGCCCGGATGCGCCGGGTGGCGGCGAGCCCGTCCAGCTCGGGCATGGTGACGTCCATCAGCACGAGGTCCGGCGCGGTGGCATCCTCCGGCACGCCGACCAGATCGATGACGGTACGCCCGTCTCCCGCGAGGACGGTCTCGTACCCCTCGAATCTGAGCAGCCGCCCGAGCCCTTCCCGTACGTCCACGTCGTCGTCGGCCAGCAGGATCTTCCGCGCCATCTCAACACGGTGTGACGGGCGGCTGTGTTGGGGCTGGCAGGGAGTTATGCGTGGGCTGGGTTTCGGGGGGAGCACAGGCGGAAGAGCGTGACGAGGAGGGCGTAGGCGGCGAGCGGGGCCCAGAGGAGCAGGAGGAAGGCGAAGAGGCGGTGACCGTCGTCGACGGACACCGTCCACACCAAGTACCCGATGGCGGCGAAGAAGACGAGCATGGCCCCGACGGCCGCTCGCTCCCGGGCCTTGCGAAGCACCGCGCGCAGCCCGATCCGGTCCTCGACCTCGGGCCGCAACTCCCAGGCCATCCCCCGGTGTTGTGCGGCGGCGGTACGCAACTCCTCGACTTCGGCCCGGACGTCGGGGAGTTGCCAGTCGTCGACGTTGGGAAGGAGCAATCTGCGGCCGTCGTTGTCGTAGAGCCAGGTCAACAGGGAGGCGTCGGCCTTCTTGGTGTTACGGCGTTCGACGCGCAGATCGTAGATGTCGTGCCAGGCCCGCCTGCGCACGCGATAGGCGCCGCGGACCGCGATCCCGTCGGCGCCGACGGAGGTGAGCCCCCGGCGCGCAGCCAGCAACGCCCAGACGGAGAGCAACGCGATGAGCGCCAGCCCGAGCAGTTTGTACGGCACTGGAATGCCGTCGGGGCGGCTCAGCTGAAGCACACAGTTCCCCATGACGATCCACAGGGCGACGATCCGCCCCCGGGACGCCTTTCTCCACCTGCGGTACTCCCGCTCGACCCCACGCCCGTCGCCGTCGTGCCCGATGTCCCCGCCCATCGACCCTCCTCAGAGCCTGTGTTGTTCGCAGAACTACGCCATGACCACGAACGCCACGCACACGACGACGATGGCGGCGACGTACACCGCGCCCCAGAGCTTGCTGTTCCGCGTGCGGCGCCGTATCAGGTCCTCCGTCTCGGGCCGCAGCTCCCAGGCCATGCCTCGGTGCAGTGCGGATACGGCACGCAGGTCGGCGAGTTCGGTGTGGAAGTCGGGGAGCTGCCAGTCGTCGAAGTAGGGGAGGCGGGTCCGGCGCCCGTCGTTGCCGTAGGCGTAGGTTGTCCACTGGGCTCTCTCGACACGGCCGTTCGTGTTCAGCTCGGCCCGGATGTCGTAGATGTCGTGCCAGGCCCGGGTGTTCGTCTGGATGGCGTCGCGGGCGGTGATCCCCTGGACGCCCACGATCGTGCGCCCCCGCTGCCGATAGAGCACGGCCGGGACGACCCGGGCGAGCACGATCACTGCCAGCGCGATCACGTACCAGCGCCTGGAGGCGTAGGGGTTCGTCGTCAGCTGGAGGACGATGTTGCCGCCGATCACCGCGGTGACGGCGATCTGCCACCAGGAGACGGACAGGGTTCTTCGCCGTCCGTACTCCCGCTCGATCCCCCGCACATCGCCGAAGTCCCCGTTGTCCCCGCTCATGGACCCTCCCCCGGTCAGCAGCAGAGGGGATCGTATGGCAGTAGCCTGTGCACGTCAGGACGGGGGTGTCACCGTTCGCGCTCCGGGATGCGTCCGCCCCGGCTGACCGCGATCCGGATCACGTCCTCCAGCGACTCGGACGCCCTGGTGAGCGCGAAACGCACGGCTCGTTCACCGGCTTTCGGGTCCCTGAGCACGGCCTTGACTCCGGCCAACACCTGTTCCCCGCAGTCGAGTTGGGACGCCTCGATGTCATCGGCGAGGAGGGAGAGGCGGCTGTCGTGACTGTCGGCGCTGAGGTAACAGGGCTTGCCGTCGGGGGTGGTCCAGGGGAGCAACCGCAGTTCGCTGAGCGTGGTGTTGGGGACGCTCATGTTGTTGTTGGGGATGGTCATGCGCATACCACCACTCCGTGGATACGGCGGGGCCCGACATCGATGCCGTGCACGGCGAGCCAGAGGGCACGTCGCCGCTGTCGCTGAAGTCGCCGTTTGCGCCGAGCGCGGCGCTGCGAGGGAAGCAGGGCGTGCACGAGTGCCATCAGCAGTAACTCCCAGATTCCCACGATGCGTTCACTCATCCCGTTGCGCTCCTCTGTCCTGCCGGGTGTCCTGACGAGCGGTGATTACCGTTCGTGCCTCGATGGTCACCGGTGCGGCGTACGCTGCGGAAGAGGGTTGGCGTTGTCTGCGGGCCCAGGCAACGGGGAGGGGCGAAGTGACCGAACAGGGTGACGCCGAGGGCGAGTCGGGGCGCGCGGTACTGGGACGGACGCTCCGGTATCTGCGCGAGAAGGCGGGGAAGTCTCTCGGGCAGTTGGCGGAGGACACCGGTTACGACAAGAGCTACCTGAGCCGGCTGGAGTCGGGGGAGCGGCTGTCCAAGGTGACGGTGATGGAGGACCTTGACGTTTATTACGAGGCTGGTGAGCTGCTGGTCAGTCACTGGAGGGTGGCGCGACTGGACGCGTTCAAGGACCAGTACAAGCGGTTCATGGAGTTGGAGGCGACGGCGCGGGTCATGTGGAAGTTCGCGCTGGGTGTACCTGGACTGGTGCAGACCGAGGATTTCGCTCGGGAGGTGTTGTCCGGGGCCCAGACAACACCTGGTCGTGGGGAACTGGTCGAGGAGCAGGTGGCGCTACGGCTGGGCAGGCAGTACCTGTTGCAGCAGAAACCGGAGCCCAACGTGCGCATCATCATGGATGAGTTCGCGTTCCGGCGCCCTGCTGCGAGTGGAAAGACCTGGGCCGACCAGTTGCTCCGTCTTGAGGCCGTTGCGATGTGGCCCAACGTGGCGCTTCAGGTGCTGCCGTTCGTCGTCGGGGTCCACCACCACATGAACGGCACCGTGACGCTGTTGTGGCAGCAGGACGGAAGTGCCGTTGCCTACACGGAGGGCAACAGCCGAGGCGAACTGATCGAGGAACCGGACGACGTTCTGCGATACCGACTGTCCTACGATCGGCTCAGAGATCTCGCGTTGTCCCCGTCGGACTCGCTCGCGTTCATCAGGGACGTACTGGAGGAACACAGATCATGAAGTCCACCCTCGACCTCAGCACAGCCGCCTGGCGCAAGTCGAGCTACAGCGACGGGGGAGACAACAACTGCGTCGAGGTCGCCGACGGCTACACCGACCTCGTCCCCGTTCGGGACAGCAAGACCCCGTCGAGCAGTCCGCTGGTTTTCTCGGCCGGCTCCTGGCTCACGTTCGTGGAGTCGGTCCGGGGCCAGGCGGGCGCATGAAATCCACCCTGAACCTCAGCTCCGCTGTCTGGCGCAAGTCGAGCTACAGCGCAGGTGGGGACAACGACTGTGTCGAGGTCGCCGACGGCTACACCGGCGTGGTCCCTGTCCGGGACAGCAAGACCCCCACCTCCCCGCCGTTGATCCTCGCCGCCGTGTCCTGGGCCGTGTTCGTGGACGGGGTCAAAGCCGGGGCGGCCGTGCACACGTTCGGGTGACGCGGGTCGAAAGGCCTGACATCCGCCGCCGCGCCTCCCTCATCGTTGATCTTCCGGTCGAATGTACGGCCGGGGGACCAACAGCTGAGAGGCAAGGAACGAGCCGGTTATGGTCGTAGACACAACGCGTCGAAGGAGGACATCGGTCATGGCTGCTCACGCTGCGGAACCCGAGTCGGTTGTCCCTCCGATGCCTGAGCGGACGCCGAAGGCGCTGCGCAAGGCCATCGCCCAGCATGCGCCCACGCTCCTCCCCGACTTCGACGCGCACTGGAAGTGGGCGATCGCCGACACCTACGACCTTGGTCCGGTGCCCGCGTTCGTGGCCCGCTGGTGGATCGAGTACGCGATCGCTCGTGATCCGAAGCTGGACGCTCACCTGCACGACCTGGAACACCGTGCGGCTGAGTCCACGGACATCGCCGAGGCCAGGGTTCTCCTCGACGAGGCGTCGAAGATTCGTCACCAGGCCTTGCGGACGGAGCCCGGCGAGTGACCGACGGGTTCATGGGGCCGCCTTGGCAGATGGACTGGCGGCTCGATGCTCTCGCTGCCCGAGACGCACTGCCCGACCACATCCGCGAGATCGTCGATGCGGTGCGAGCCGAACTGGTCACGGCGAAGGACCCGTACTTCCGAGGCATCGAAACCGATGCGGATCTGCCTGAGGGCATGACCGTCGAGCCGGCACTGTCGAGCCAGCCGAAGGGCGCTCGCATGTTCTTCTTCGACCAAGGAAACGGCTGGCTCATCTACACCTTCGTGCCACGCGTGGAGGATCCGCAGATCGTCGTGGAGCAGGTTTTCTGGCTGGGGGACGAATCGCCCGAGGCACCTCCGGCGGAGCCGTAACGGCCCCGTCAGTCGCACCACTCATTCCCAGGTGAGTGAAACCAAGGTGCCCCGACACGGATCGGTCGGGTACCGTGCCCGCCATGCCGAGCCCCGAGTCGGACACGTCGGGGGCTTTCGGTCACGCCGTCAGCCCCCTCAACCACTGAGTTCGTAGACCCGCCGCCCCGTTCTCCCCCCGCCCGTTGTTCCAGGCGGCCGGACGTGTGTGCCCTGGTGGGTCGGGGTGCTGACCGCGGTGACGAGACGCCTTCCCATGCCTCTCCTCGCCCCGGAGCCACTCGATGCCGTTTCCGCTGTACCTGCTCGCCACCGCCGTCTTCGCCATGGGCACCTCGGAGTTCATGCTCGCGGGCCTTCTGCCGGACATCGCAGCCGACCTCGATGTCTCCGTCGGAACAACGGGCCTGCTCACTTCGGCCTTCGCGATCGGCATGATTGTCGGCGCCCCCGTGGTCGCCGCGCTCGCCCGCGACTGGCCCAGGCGGCTCAGCCTGCTCGGGTTCGTCCTCACGTTCGCGGCGGCTCACATCGTGGGCGCCCTCACCACGAGCTTCGCCGTCCTGTTCGCCACCCGGATCGTCGCCGCCGTCGCGAACGCGGGTTTCCTCGCCGTCGCTCTGACGGTCGCCACCACGCTGGTACCGCCCGACAGGAAGGGACGCGCGCTGGCCGTACTGCTATCGGGCACGACGGTGGCCACCGTCGCCGGTGTCCCCGGCGGGGCGGTACTCGGCACCCTGCTCGGCTGGCGGGCCACCTTCCTGGCCGTCGCCGCGCTCTGCCTACCCGCGGCACTCGGCGTCCTGAAGGGGATCCCGGCGGGACGGGAGCGGCAGGGGCGGGAGGCGACCGGCGGACCGTCCCTGCGAGTTGAGTTCGCCCAACTCGCGCAGCCGAGGCTGATGTTGGTGATGCTGCTCGGCGCGCTGGTCAACGCGGCGACCTTCGCCGGCCTCACCTACCTGGCCCCCGTCGTGACCGGCACCGCCGGCCTGAGCGAACTGTGGATCCCCGTCACCCTGGTGCTCTTCGGCCTCGGATCCCTCACCGGGGTCACCGCCGCGGGCCGCCTGTCCGACCGGCGCCCCGGCCTGGTCGTCGCGGTCGTAGGACCGCTGCTGCTGGTCGGCTGGCCGGCCCTGGCTCTGCTCGCCGACCAGCCGGCCGCGCTGCTCGCCCTCGTGTTCGTGCAGGGCGCGCTGTCGTTCGCGCTGGGCAGCACACTGATCACCCGGGTCCTCTACGAGGCCGCGGGCGCCCCCACCATGGCCGGTTCGTACGCGACCGCCGCCCTCAACGTCGGCGCCGCCACAGGACCACTCATCGCCGCGACCACCCTCACCACCGCGCTCGGAGACCTCGGTCCGCTGTGGTCGAGCGGCCTCCTGATCGCCGTAGCACTGCTCGTCATGTTCCCTCTTCGTACGATGATCACGGCCGACCGACGATAGTCCGACCGAGACTGCTCTGCTTTCGTTACGACGTCTCCGGCGGCGGAGCCGTAGGCGTCCCCGGAATCCGTACCGTCGCCACCGTCCCGCCACCCGGCGCGTGCGCCAGGGTCACCTCGCCGCCGGCCTGTTCGACCGTGCGGGCGACGATGGACAGGCCGAGGCCGGAACCGGGGAGTGCGCGCGCTGACGGGGAACGCCAGAACCGGTCGAAGACGTGCGGGAGTTCCTCGGCGGGGATGCCGGGGCCGTGGTCGCGGACGGTGAGTACGCCGTGGGTGAGCTGGACCTCGATCGTGCCGCCCTCGGGGCTGAACTTCACCGCGTTGTCGAGGATGTTGACCACCGCGCGCTCCAGCGCGGAGGGCTCCGACTGGACGAACCACGGCTGTACGTCCGCCGTGATCGTCAACTCCGGGCCGCGCAGGCGGGCTCGGCGGAGCGCGGCCTCGACCGTGTCCTGGAGCGAGACCACCTGGACGCGCTCACCCCGCTGGCCCTCCGAACGGGACAACTCCTGCAAGTCGCCGATCAGGGACGCCAGTTCGGTCATCTGCGCCTTCACCGAGGCGAGCAGCGCCTTGCGGTCGGCCGGGGGGATCGGACGGCCGGTCTCCTCGCTGCGGGTGAGGAGTTCGACGTTCGTACGGAGGGAGGTGAGGGGGGTGCGGAGTTCGTGGCCGGCGTCCGCGATGAGTTGTTGTTGCAGTTCGCGGGAGTTGGCGAGGGAGGTCGTCATCGAGTTGAACGAGCGGGAGAGGCGGGCGATCTCGTCGTCGCTGTCCTCGTCCACGGGGATGCGGACGGCCAAGTCCTCGGTGCGGGCCACGTGTTCGACGGCCTCGGTGAGTTTGTCGACGGGGCGGAGACCTGCGCGGGCTACCGCGAGACCGGCTGCTCCGGCGCCGATTACTCCGATACCGGAGACGAGGAGCAGGATCAGGGCAAGTTCGTTGAGCGTGTTCTGGGTGCTCTTGAGCGGCACGGCGACGACGAGTCCGACGTTGGGTCCGGCAGCCCCGGAGGCGGTGATGGTGGGGGCCACGAAGCGCGTCATCACGCGCAGCTCGTTGCCGTCCGTGTCGGTGCCGTTGCGGTAGTAGATCCGGTTCTCGTTCGCGTTCTTGATCACGTTCTTGTCGGCCTGGGTGACCTTGACCACGCCTGTGGAGTCGCCCTGGACGCAAATCCTCCCCTTCTCCGTGACGACCTGGGAGTAGCCGTTCCGGACAAAACCGTTGCCGCCCTGCGGGGTCGACGAGCAGTTGCTGAGGGCGATCTGGACCTGGACCTGGGCCTGGGCCTGCTGCGACTGATTCGGCCCCCTCGTCGCCGACTTCGACAGGTCGTTGTCCAACTGCTCGTACAACTTCCCCTGCACGATGAACCAACAGGTCACCGAAACCGCCGCCACCCCGAACGCCACCGCCGCCGCGACGAGCATCGCCAGCCGTGACCGGATCGGCAGCGTGCGGAGCCGGTGCAGGAACCGGTTGAGGACGTTCTTCACTCCGCCCCACCCTGCCGCAGCACATACCCCACGCCCCGAACCGTGTGCACAAGCCGAGGCTCGCCCCCGGCCTCCGTCTTCCGGCGCAGGTACATCACGTACACATCAAGGGAGTTGGAGGACGGCTCGAAGTCGAAGCCCCACACCGCCTTGAGGATCTGCTCGCGGGTGAGGACCTGGCGGGGATGCGCCAGGAACATCTCCAGCAGCGTGAACTCCGTGCGGGTCAGCTCGACTTGGCGGCCGTTGCGGGTGACCTCACGGGTCGCGAGGTCCATGCGGAGGTCGGCGAAGGTGAGGGAGTCGTCCTCGGGGGCGGTACCGGCTGCCGCGGCCGCCGCGTACGAGCTGCGGCGGAGCAACGCCCGTACCCGCGCGAAGAGTTCGTCGAGTTCGAAGGGCTTGACCAGGTAGTCGTCGGCGCCCGCGTCGAGGCCGGTGACCCGGTCGCCGACCGTGTCGCGGGCCGTGAGCATCAGGATCGGGGTCGTCGTACCGGCGCCCCGCATCCGGCGGGCCGCCGTCAGGCCGTCCATGCGCGGCATCTGGATGTCGAGGACGACCAGGTCGGGCTGGTACGCGGTCGCCTTCTCCAGCGCGTCCGCGCCGTCGACGGCGACCTCGGTGTCGTACCCCTCGAACGCGAGGCTGCGCTGGAGTGCTTCGCGTACCGCCGGCTCGTCGTCGACGATCAGGATGCGCTGGGTGTCACGGTCGCCTTCGGCGGGGCTCATGGGCTGGATTCCTCGGGTGCGGTGGGACGGGGAACAACGATCGGCTGGTCGCAATCAGCCTCGCATGTTTCCCGGCCGGTGCGTGAAGAGGGGAGGAAGTGAGAAAAAGGGTGAGATCAGCCTCGCCCCTCAATCCTCCATGAGATCAGCCCCGCATCGTCTGGAGGCGGTTCAGCGGCACCTTGCGGTGGTGCGGGCGGGCCGCGCTGGTGCGCAGGCCCATCAGCTCCGGGACGGGTGCCACTTCCGGTGCCCGCGCGGCCGGTGCGTGCAGTTCGTACGCCACCCCGAGGGCCAGGCCGAGACCGGCCGCTCCGGTGTCGGTCACCGTGTGCGAAACCTGCTTGATCATGACGTACTCCCTACGTGACTTGGTTCGTGTGGCGCATTGCCTAGCTGTCGGAACCGCCCGCCCGCAGCGAAGCCAGGTCCGCCTTGACGGTGTTGATCGGGATGGCGAAGCCGATGCCGATGCTTCCGGCCTCGGACGACGAGGACGAGGAGTCCGAACTGGACGAGTACATCGCGGAGTTGATGCCGATGATGTTGCCGTTCGCGTCGATCAGGGCGCCGCCGGAGTTGCCGGGGTTGAGGGACGCGTCGGTCTGGATCGCCTTGTACGTCGTCGTGGACGAACCGGTGTCGCCGTTGAACTGCTGGCCGCCGAACTGGAACGGCCACTGGCCGCTGCCACCCGAGCCCTGGCCCTGGCTCTGGCTCTCGTCGGTCGAGACGGTCACGTCACGGTTCAGGGCGGAGACGATGCCGCTGGTGACCGTGCCGGTCAGGCCCTCGGGGGAGCCGATCGCGACGACCGTGTCGCCGATCTGGACGCCGGCGGAGTTGCCGAGGGTGGCCGCCTTCAGGCCGGAGGCGTTCTCCAGCTTGAGGAGCGCGAGGTCCTTCTTGCTGTCGGTGCCGACGACCTTCGCGGTGTACGACTTGCCGTCGCTCGTCTTGACCTTGACCGACGTGGCGCCGGAGATGACGTGGTTGTTGGTGATGACCTCGCCGCCGGAGGTGATGATCACGCCGGCGCCGGTCGACGAGCCGTTGCTGAGGGTGGCCGAGACCTCGACCACGCTCGGGCTGACGGTCGCGGCGATCGTGGCGACGTCGCCCCTCTTGCTGGAGGGCACGACGGCCGTGGTGGTGCTGGAGGTGGCGACGGTGTCCTTGCCGGTCAGCTCCTGGAAGGCGTACGCCGTGCCGCCGCCGACGGCCGCGGCGACGATCGCCACGGCGGCGAGCAGCGCGAGCGGACCCCGGGTGCGCTTCTTCGGCTTGGGCGCCTCGCCCTGGACGTGGGTGAGGAGAGCGGTGTCGCCGCCGCCTCCGTGACCGCCGCCGCCGTCGGCGGCGAGAGCCCCGCCGTCACCGGCGCCGTAGCCGTCACCGCCGCCGTACGCTCCGCCGTCGGCGCCGAAGGCGGCCTGCGGGGCGGGCGAGGGTGCGGGCGTCTGGGCCGGCCACGCGGGTGCGGCCGGCTGCTGCGGCTGCTGGGCGGGATGAGCCTGCTGCGCCGGAGGCTGGTAGGCCGGCGGGGGCGGCCACTCCGGGTTCACGGGAGAAGAGGCGTGCTGCTGCTGGGGGTACGCCTGCGGCTGGTCGCCCTGGGGGGTCTCGTACTCGCCGCTGCGGCGGAAGCTCTCGGTCATGGAACAGAGCCTGTCGCGGGATCATGAGAGGTACCTGAGCGCCCGCTGAGAAGCCCGACAGAACCTCGTATGCCCGATATAAAGACGCCGGATCCCCGGAAACTCGGGGATTCCAGCGAACCCGGTGACCGCCGGAGCAAACCCCGTGACCGCCGACGTGAACCCGGTGAGCGCCGCAGCGAACCCGGCGACCTCCCCTACGGGCGGCTCAGCCCTCGCACCCGCACGACTGCCGTATCACCAGCCGCGACGGGAACACCTTCAGCCGCTCGCGCCGCGACCCCGCCACCCGCAGGCCGTCGTCGAGGACGAGGTCCACGGCCGCGCGGGCCATCGCCGGGCGGTCCGATGCGATCGTTGTCAGCTTCGGGTCGGCCAGGGCCGCTTCCTTGATGTCGTCGAAGCCGATGACACCCAGCTCGCGCGGTACGTCGATGCGCAGCTCGCGCGCGGCCCGCAGCAGGCCGATCGCCTGGTCGTCGGTGGAGCAGAAGATCGCGGGCGGCCGACGGGGGCCGGAGAGGATGCCCAGGGCGACCTGGTAGGCGTCGTAGCGGTTGTACGGGGCTTCGAAGAGGCGCCCCTCGGTCGGCAGGCCGGCCTCGGTCATCGCGCGCCGCCAGCCCTCGACGTGGTCGGAGACGGGGTCACCGACGGCCGGCGTCGCCGCCGTACCGCCCATACAGGCGACGTATGCGTAGCCGTGGTCAAGGAGGTGGCGGACTGCCAGCTGGGCGCCGCCCAGGTCGTCCGTCACCACCGCCACGTCGTCGATCGCCTCGGGGCGCTCGTGGAGGAGGACGACCCGGGCGTCCCATGCCTCGATCTCTGCGGCGGCGTTGTCGTTCAGCGCGTGGCTGACCAGGATCAGTCCGGAGACCCGCATTCCGAGGAAGGCCCGTAGATAGTGGACCTCGCGCTCGGCGATGTAGTCGGAGTTGCCGACCAGCACCATCTTTCCGCGCTCGGACGCGGCCTGTTCCACCGCGTGCGCCATCTCCCCGAAGAAGGGCTGGCGCGCGTCCGGCACGATCAGGCCTATGAGGTCCGTACGCCGCGACGCCATGGCCTGGGCCACCCGGTCGGGTCGGTACCCCAGTTCCTTGATCGCGGCGAGGACACGCTCGCGCGTGGCCGGGGCAACCGGCCGGGGTCCGTTGTTGATGACATAGCTGACGACGGCAGTCGACGTCCCTGCCAGCCGCGCTACATCATCCCGAGTCACCTTGGCCACGCGCGGAGTCTACGCGGATGGACCCGCTCTGGGCAGGGCGTTTCGAAGCTTCTCTCGGCTTCCGCGCACCATCTCCGCGCGGATGCGACACCGAAAAGGGACGCCCTGCCCGTAACACTTACGCCTCGGCCGGGATCTCGGCGGCGTCCAGCGCGGCCGAATCGGCCGTACCGTCCGCATCCTCCGGCTTTGCGTCGGCGATGGCAGCGCTTGCCTTGAGCTTGGCCTCCTCGCCGCCCCGGTCACCCTTCTCCGGGGTAACGAATCGATAACCGACGTTCCGGACGGTCCCGATCAGCGACTCGTGCTCGACTCCGAGCTTCGCGCGCAGGCGTCGTACGTGGACGTCGACCGTGCGCGTACCGCCGAAGTAGTCGTAGCCCCAGACCTCCTGGAGCAGCTGGGCGCGCGTGAAGACGCGGCCCGGGTGCTGGGCGAGGTACTTGAGGAGCTCGAACTCCTTGAAGGTCAGGTCGAGGACCCGGCCCTTGAGCTTGGCGGAGTACGTCGCCTCGTCCACGGAGAGGTCGCCGTTGCGGATCTCCATGGGGGAGTCGTCGTTGACGATCTGCTGGCGGCCCATGGCCAGGCGCAGTCGCGCCTCGACCTCGGCCGGTCCGGCCGTGTCGAGCAGGACGTCGTCGATGCCCCAGTCGGCGGTGACGGCCGCGAGGCCGCCCTCGGTGACGACGAGGATGAGCGGGCACCCCGGGCCGGTGGACCGGAGGAGCTGACACAGGCTGCGCACCTGAGGCAGGTCACGGCGGCCGTCGATCAGGATGACGTCGGCACCTGGGGTGTCGACGAGAGCGGGGCCTTCCGCCGGTGCCACGCGCACGTTGTGCAGCAGCAGGCCAAGGGCCGGAAGCACCTCCGTAGACGGCTGGAGGGCATTGGTCAGGAGCAGCAGAGAACTCATAAGTCTGGTTCCTCCTCGGTCCCTGCGAGGACGTGTGTCATGCGGCACAGCGTTTGCGGTCCCGGGGGCCCTGTATCACCGGCGGCCACCTGTGGTTTCCCGTGGTGTACCGCTTCGTATACAACGCTCCCGGAAGCACAAAAGGACCCGGGGGCTTCGCTGCCCGAGTCCTCTGTCGAGCAGAATAGCCCACATGAGCGCTGGTACGGCAGGTCATGTGGCACGATCCACCGTTCGTCCGAACTCTGAGACGATCAGACGTACACCTTTGCGGACGTTTCTGCACACCGACGACGGGGTGACGATCGATTCCGTATACGAACCGGGGGCGCCCGTATACGACGCCTCCCGGTCACCTTCCGGTGATCCAGTGTTCGTCGTGGCGCACGGTTTCACGGGCGATGTGGACAAGCCACATGTACGGCGGGTTGCCGAGGCGTTCCTCCAGTACGGGGCCGTGGTCACCTTCTCCTTCCGGGGCCACGGCGCCTCCGGCGGACGGTCCACCGTCGGCGACCGCGAGGTGCTCGATCTGGCGGCGGCGGTCGCCTGGGCGCGCGAACAGGGGCATGCGCGCGTGGTCACCGTCGGCTTCTCGATGGGCGGTTCGGTGGTGCTGCGGCACGCGGCGCTCTACGGCTCCCAGGCGCACGCCGACGGCCAGAGGCGCGAGGGGCGCACAGAAGCGCACGCGGACGCGGTGGTTTCCGTGAGTGCGCCGGCCCGTTGGTACTACCGAGGCACGGCTCCCATGCGGAAGCTGCACTGGCTGGTGACCCGTCCCGAGGGGCGCCTGGTCGGCCGCTACGGCCTCAACACCCGTATCGAGCACAGGGGTTGGGACCCGGTCCCGCTCTCCCCGGTCGAGGCGGTCCCGCGCATCGCGCCCACGCCCCTCCTCATCGTGCACGGCGACCGCGACGGCTACTTCCCCGTCGACCACCCCCGCATGCTGGCCGACGCCGCCGGTGACCAGGCCGAACTCTGGCTGGAGCCGGGCATGGGCCACGCCGAGCACGCGGCCGCCGACGACCTGCTGGCCCGCATCGGGCGCTGGGGCAATGCACAGGACGGCTAGCCTGACGGTGTTGACGCCCGATCCGTCGACACCGGTCTACCGAGGAAGCGAGCACATGCCAAAGGTCACGGTGCGCTACTGGGCCGCCGCGAAGGCCGCGGCCGGCATCGCCGAGGAGCCGTACGACGCGGACACCCTCGCCGACGCCCTCGCCGCCGTCCGCGAGCGACACCCCGGGGAACTCGCCCGCGTACTGCTGCGATGCTCGTTCCTCGTCGACGGTGACCCCGTGGGCACCCGCGGACATGAGACGGTACGGCTGGCCGAGGGCGGCACGGTCGAGGTGCTCCCGCCGTTCGCAGGAGGATGAGCGAAGCGATGAGCAACCAGCCGTACGAGGGCTATGGCGAGGGCTACGACCCCTACGCCCAGCAACAGCAGCCCCAGCAACAGCAGCCCCAGCAGGCACAGGCGCAGGCGTGGCCTGGGCATCAGCAGCAGGCGTACGACGACGCGCAGGCCGACCAGCAGTACACTCAGCAGTGGCAGGGCCAGACCTGGGACACCCAGGTCCACCGGACGACGCCCGCCGCGTCCGACCTGGCGTACTTCCCGCCGCAGAACTACCAAGCGGCACCGCAGAGTTACGACCCCTACGCGCAGGCCCAGGCGTACGCCCAGCCGCCCGGACCCGAGGTGCCCGAAGCACAGGCACCCCCCGCCC
>NZ_JBXVPZ010000061.1:0-31545 GCF_057961495.1 Streptomyces sp. P5F9
GACCAGGAACTGGTCGACGTCCTCGCCGTGGGCCTGCACCCCCGCGTCCGCACCGGCGCGTCGGGCAACCACTACACCAGTACCGGCAAGCTGCCGATGGTCCCTGGAGTCGACGGGGTCGGCCGGCGGGCGGACGGTCGCCCGGTGTACTTCGTCGCCGACGACGAACTGGCCGGCCCGATGGCCACCCGGACCGTCATCGACAGCCGGCACGGCATCCCGCTGCCCGACGGCGCCGACGTCGTGAAGATCGCCGCAGCGATGAACCCCGCCATGTCGTCCTGGGTGGCGCTGCGCCGCCGCGTCCCGATCGAGGCCGGGCAGTCGGTGCTGATCCTCGGCGCCACCGGCAACGCCGGGCAGATGGCCGTCCAGGTCGCCAAGCGGCTCGGCGCCGGTCGGGTCGTCGGAGCCGGACGTGACCAGGCCCGGCTGGCGACGCTGGCCGGGCTCGGCGCGGACGCGACCGTCGCGCTCACCGACGACACCGACGCCACGGCTACGGAGCTGGCCAAGGAGGCCGCCGAAGTCGACCTGGTCATCGACTACTTGTGGGGCAAGCCGGCCGGCGACGCGATCATGGCGCTGCTGCGGGCCCGCGCCGACCGGAGCCGCGCCCTGGACTGGATCCAGATCGGCGCCATGGCGGGCCCGACCATCGAACTCCCGTCGGTGGCACTGCGTTCGGCGAACTTCCGGCTCCAGGGCAACGGCCAGGGCGCGGTGTCGACCAGGACGTACCTGGAGGAACTCCCGTCCCTCGTCGAGGAGATCGAGAGCGGCGGCATCGCGGTCACCGCCAAGGCGGTACCCCTCGCCGACGTCGAGAGTGCCTGGAACGCGTCCGAGGTCCCGGGCGTACGCACCGTCCTGATGCCCTGAACTCGCCCCGACCGTCATGCAGTTCGTACCGGAATCACCCAAGGAGCCTGGAGCCATGTCCCCCACCACAGACACCGGCGTCATCATCTGCGGCACCGGCGCGGCCGGTCTGACCCTCGCCCTCGACCTCGCCCGCAGGAACATCGCCTTCCTGCTGATCGACAAGGCGCCGCACCCGTTCGCCGGCTCCCGCGGCAAGGGGATCCAGCCCCGCAGCCAGGAGGTCTTCGAGGACCTCGGCGTGATCGACCGGATCGTCGCCTCCGGCGGTGAATATCCTGTCCAGCGCGTCTACACCGCCGACGGGCCCCTCGACCAGGCCGGCGTGGAGATGTCGGAGCCGACGCCCGAGGAGCCGTACCAAATACCCTTGCTCGTCCCGCAGTTCCTCACCGAGCGCCGGCTGCGCGAACGCCTCGCCGAGCTGGGCCATGCTCCGCACTACGGCCACGAACTCGTCGGCTTCGACCAGGACGGCGACGGTGTGACCGCGCGCATCGCCACCCCGGACGGCGAACAGGCAGTGCGGGCACGGTACTTGATCGGCGCCGACGGCGGATCGAGCTTCGTCCGCAAGGCGCTCGGCATCGGCTTCCCCGGCAAGACCCTCGGCGTACGGGCGATCGTGGCCGACGTGTACGTCGACGGCGTCTCGTCGGACGCCTGGCACCGGTGGGGCGAGGACACCGCAGGGCAGGTCTCGATGTGCCCGCTCTACGGCACCGACATGTTCCAGCTCCAGGCGCCCGTCCCCTTCGACGTCGACCTGGACCTCTCGGCCGAGGGGCTCACCGCCTTCTTCCGAGAGCGCACCGGCCGCGACGACGTCCTGATCCGCTCCGTGTCCTGGGCGTCCGCGTTCCAGATGAACGCTCGGCTGGCCGACTCGTACCGGCAGGGGCGCGTGTTCCTGACCGGTGACGCCGCGCACTGCCACCCGCCGACCGGCGGACAGGGCCTCAACACCAGTGTCCAGGACGCCTACAACCTCGGCTGGAAGCTCGCCGCCGTGCTCGACGGCGCCCCGGATTCCCTGCTGGAGACGTACGAGCAGGAACGCCGGCCCATCGCCCAAGCCGTCCTCGGCCTCTCCGAGAAGCTGCTCGAAGCGGCCAAGAACCGTGACATCCACCGGGGCCGCGAAGTCAGCCAACTCGACCTCGGCTACCTCGACTCACCCCTGTCGCTGCACACCCCCGAGCGCGACAAGGGCGTACTGGCCGGCGACCGCGCGCCCGACTCACCCGTCACCGGCGCGGGCGGCCTCCCCACCCGCCTGTTCAGCCTCTTCCAAGGCCCCCACTGGACCCTGCTCGGCCACGACGTCGACGGCGCCTCGGTCCCGGCAGCGCGCGCCGGCCTGCACATCCACACCATCGGCGCCAGGGGCGACATCGTCGACAGCGGCGACCGTGTCCAGAACGCCTACGGACTGTCCGCCGAGCAGTGGGTGCTCGTCCGCCCGGACGGATACGTGGCCGCCGTGGTCGATACCGCTGAACTCCCCGCCGTAGAAGCCTATTTGGACACCGTCGGCGTCCGCCCCGTCGTGGCGACGCGACCCACCACCACGGAAGCGAGCGCCGACATGCCCACAGAGACCTCGTCCGAGACCACCGGTGCTCCCCGTACCCGACGGGAGCACCGACAGGCCCGAAGCGCCGCCGAGCAGCGGCTGGCCACCGCCCAGCGCGAACTCCATCAACTCTCGCGCCAGGTACAGCGCGACCTGCGCAGCGTCCGACGGCACGGCGAGACCACCGCGATCGTCGCCCGTTCGAACTTCGCCGCACTCGCGGTCAAGAGCATCAACCGGCTGACCGCCAACTTCCGCACCGACCGAACCGATCAGTAGATCTTCGCTCCTCGCCCCCGACGGCCGGTCTCGCCCAGGACGTCGGCCGTCACGTGGCGTCTAGGGCGTTCGTGATGGCCTTCACCCCGCCGTGCGCCGCGTACCCGCCGTCGACGGTGATCTCCGCGCCGTTGACGTACGACGCCTCGTCGGACAGCAGATAGACGACCAGCGGCGCCACCTCATCGACCGTGCCCGCCCTACCTTGCGGGGTCAGGGACAGGTGGGCCTGGACGAACACCGGGTTCGCGGAGGCCATCAACGGGGTCTCGATGTAGCCGGGGTGGATCACGTTCGTACGGATGCCGCGCGGGGCCAGCTCCAGCGCGGCCACCTTCGACAGGCCGCGCAGCGCCCACTTGCTCGCGGTGTACGCGACCGCGTGGTGCGCGGTGAGCCCCGCGACCGAGCCGACGTTCACGATGGACGAACCGGCCGGCATCAGCGGGGTGAGGGCCTGGATGCCGAGCAGCGCCCCCGTGGTGTTGACCGCGAACGCCCGGTTCCAGTCGGCGAGTTCGACCGAACCGAGGCGGGCGCGCACGGCGATGCCCGCGTTGTTGACGAGACCGTGCACCTGGGCCAGGGCCGCCGCGAGGTCTGCCCAGTCGTCCGGTGACGACACGTCCAGGTGCCGGTAGCGCACGTCGAGGCCGTCGCCCCGGAGTGACGCGGCGAGTTTCTCGCCCGCCTCGTCCAGGACGTCGGTCGCGATCACCGTCGCCCCCTCCTGGGCGGCGGCCGCGACCTCGGCGGCTCCCTGGCCCTGCGCGGCCCCGGTGACGACGACGGTACGACCGGCCAGACGCGTGCGGCTCACGGTTCCTCCAGGGGGTGCGGGCTGTCTCCCGTCCACGCTAGGAAGCCGGAGTCAGCTCCGGAAACGCACGATCGGCATGGGTGGCATCCGCGCCGGCGATCTCCCGCACCACCGGATCGTCCAGCGCCCCGGCCACCTTGCGGACCGTCTCCCGCAGCCAGCGGTGCGCCGGGTCCGCGTGCCGGTTGTGGTGCCAGTACATGGCCTCCACCAGCGGTACGTCCGGGAAGGGCGTCGGTACGACGGCACAGCGCGCGAAGCCCTCGTAGCGCCGGGCGAGCCGCTCGGGGACCACGGCGACGAGGTCGGTGCCGCCCACCAGGAACGGCAGCACGTTGAAGCCGGGCGTGCTGACCTGCACCCGGGGCGTGATGCCCAGGGTCTCCAACTGCCGGTCGGCGGGCGTGAGTTTGCCGATGACGCACGCCGCGTGCGGCATCTCCGCGAGGTCGCGCAGCGAGAGCCGCCCGTCCACCAGCCGAGGGTTGTCCGGGTCGACGATGCACACGAACCGGTCGTGCATCACGGTCTCGCTGACGCCCGGCAGCTGATAGCCGAGCGGCACGATCATCAGGTCGTGGCAGCGCAGATGGGTCTCCGTCTCCAACTGCCCGATGACGATCGGATGGAAGTCGATCCGGATGCCCGGGGCCTCCTGCGCGAGGGCTCGCAGCAGCGGTTCCATGAACACCGTCATGACATAGTCGGACATCACGACCGAGAACCGCTGCCGACTGCGCGACGGGTCGAAGTGCCTGGTCAGCGAGAGCGCCTCCTCCGCCTTGTGCAGGGAGGACCGGACGACCGGAAGCAGCCGCTCCGCGAGCGGGGTCAGCTCGTACTCGCGGCCCACCCGCACCAGCAGCTCGTCGTTGAAGTGCCGCCGCAACCGGGCCAGGGAGCCGCTCATCGCGGACTGGCTGGTGGACAGCCGCACCCCCGCGTGGGTGACGTTCTTCTCCTCCAGGAGGGCTTCCAGAGCCACCAGAAGATTCAGGTCGATTGCTCCCAGACCCATGCGTGTGTCCTTCCGGCCGCGTCGTTGAAGCTCGGTGAAACCGGAGCGTAACGAGCGGGTACCCGCCGAGGAAGGGGCCGGGGAGAAGTCACAGGGATCCGATAGCTGCCATCGGATCCCCGGATGTGTGCAGGTCGGAGGGTTTTCCGACGCTTCTACGGCCGGGGGGTGCGGCCGCGCTTGCGGGCGCGCGGCAGGTATACGTCCGTACGGCCGGGCACGACACGGTTGGAGAGGGTGCCGAGGCGCTCCACCGCAAGGGTCACCTCGTCGCCCGGCTGGAGCGGCGGCGGGGTGCGTTCGCCGACCCGGCCCCAGAACTCGGCCAGCGCGCCCCAGCCGCAGGTGCCCGAGCCGAGGATGTCCCCGGGGCGCACCCAGGCGTCCCGGGAGGCGTAGGCGATCATCTCCTCGAAGGTCCAGGAGACGTTGGCGAGGGTGTCGCGGCCGATCAGCTCGCCGTTGAGCGTGACCGTCATCTCCAGGTCCAGGAAGCCGTCCGGGTCGCGCCGGTCCTCGACCTCGTCGGCGGTGACCAGGCAGGGGCCGAGCGTGTTCGCGAAGTCCTTGCCCTTGGAGAAACCGAGCCCGAGGTTCTTCTCCGGTTTCTGCAGATCGCGCGCCGACCAGTCGTTGAAGACCAGATAGCCGACGATGTGCTCGCGCGCCCGCTCCGGCGTGAGATCACGCCCGGCGCGTCCGATGACCACCCCGACCTCCAACTCGAAGTCGAGCACCGAACAGCCCGCCGGTACCGGCACGTCGTCGTGGGCGCCGTACGCGGCATGGGGGTTGGTGAAGTAGAAGTTGGGCGCCCGGTACCACTCCTCGGGCACGTGCTCCAGCCCGTCCAGGGACTTCGAGACCCCCTCGATGTGCGCCTCGAAACCGACGAAGTCCCGGATGGACGGCGGCTTGAGGGGAGGCAGCAGCCGCACCTGATCCACCGTCAAGTCGCTTGATGTACGCAGTGCTTCGGTGCCCGCCGCGTGCAGCACGTCCTGCTCCAGCAGGGTCAGTACGGTGATCCCCTCGGGCAGGGGATGAACGGTCCCGTCGCGCAGGACCCCGGCGCGTTCCACGCCCTCGTACTCGTATGTCGTGAAACGCATCGCTCACTGCTCCCAGTGGTTGGTGTTGGTGACGGTGCCCGTGCTGAGGTAGCCGGCGAAGAGGCCCTTGGGGTCGTATGCGGCCCGGATCTCCCGCAGCCGGCACCACTGTTCCTCGCCCATGAACCTCAGCTGCCGCACGGTGAAGTCGGAGTCGCCGAGGTACTGGCCGGCGGACACCGGCTCCATGTCCGCCATCGCCCCGTCCAGCCAGGCACGCAACTCCGCGTCCCGTGCCGGGTCGTCGTGGATGACGTACGTGGCGCAGTAGATCTCCGACTGCAACGAGAAGGCCATGTCGGGGAGTTGGCGCAGCGGGGCCATGGAGAACCAGATGGTGAAGGTCTGCCGGGTGGGCTGCTCGGTGAACGCCTTGCGGATCGCCGGGACGACCTCGTCGGCGGGGCCGGTCAGCCAGGCGTTGTCGACCAGGTAACGGTGGCCCTCGGGGTTGGCGATGCGCTGACCGGCCAACTGCTCGGCCAGCGTGGTCTGTTGGGCCTCCACGCGGAACAGCGCCCGATCCGCGTAGGGGTTGGCGTGCAGCGGCGCCAGCGCCTCGGCGGCTTCGTCCGCGGTGTCGGTCATCGACACGCCCGTGACGAGCAGCACCGGTTCGTCCAGGTCGGGCGGTGTCTGGGTGAGCGCGACGATCTCGACCAGGTCCGAGACCGTGTGGTGCATGCCGTGCAACCAGGTCATGACCTCGTCGAACAGGTCGAGCGGATACGCGTGCACGGTGTGGCCCAGATACGTCGGCAGTGGGCGCGTACGCAGATGGAATCGGGTGACGATGCCGAAGAAGCCCGGGCCCGCACCACGCGCCGCCCAGAACAGGTCGCTGTGATGTCTGTCGTCGGCGTGCACCAACTCACCCTCGGCGGTGACTACATCGATCGCCACGATGTTCTCCGCCGCCCAGCCCCAGCCGCGCGCGTTCCAGCCCTGCCCGCCTTGGAGCAGGAAGCCGCCGATGCCGACGGAGGGGCAGTGGCCACCGTTGAAGAAGCGCCCGAACTCGCCGAGGTACGGGTTGAGTTCATCGCCGCCTTTGACGCTGGGCGTTGCCGTCACGATCCCGGTCCCCGGGTCGTAGACCATCTCGCGGAAGCCCCCGAGGTCGATCAGCAGCGCGTCCTGGCGAACCGACCAGGCGGCCCAACTGTGCCCGCCGGAACGGACGGTGACCTGCCAACCGCGTTCGAGGGCGAGCCGTACACCCTCCACCACGTCCTGCTCGGACTCGGCCATCAGGACGGCGGCCGGTGATCGGCCGTACGGGAGGCGGGCGTTGAAGACCCGCCCGAAGCACGCCGTCTCGAAGTCCTCGTCGTCGGGGAGGTGGAGGGTGCCGGAGAATCGGTCGAGGTTCACTCGGGGACTCACTTGATCGCGATCGGGTTGACGGGGGCGCCCACCGCACCGGTCACCGGCAGCGGCGCGGCGACCAGCAGGAACTCGTAGACGCCGTCGGCCGCGCAGTCCTCGGCCAGTGCCTCCAGGTCCCACATCTCGCCCAGCGGGAGGCCCATGTTGGGGATCGCTATCTGGTGCAGCGGGGACATCGCGGGCTGGGGGAACTCGTAGGGCCGTACCTCAAGTCCCCACGTGTCGCAGGCTATTGCCGCGATCTCCGTACGATGCAGCCAGCCGAGGGTGGTGAAGGAGAGGCCGGGCGCGTCACCGGCGGCGTAACCGCCCCACGCGCCGAGCCGCCGTACGCGGCCGAGTTGGCCCGTGCGGATCAGGACGAGGTCGCCGCGCCGTACGGAACTGGTCGCGCCCTGTGCCTCGACCGTGGCCCGGAGGTGCTCCTCCAGGATGGGGAATCCGTCCGGGAGTTCACCGTGCTCGTCGCCGACGGCGCGGCCCACGTCGAGGAGGACTCCGCGGCTGGTGAAGGCCTCCTTCATGTGCTCGATGCCGGTGACCGAGTCGCCGTCGCCGTTGACGATGGTGCACGGACGGCCGTTCCACGCCTGCTTGTTGTCGTAGATGTGGCCCAGGCCGTCCCACTGCGTGGAGGCCTGCAAGGGCATCAGGACGTGGTCGTCGGCGCCGCCGAAGCCGTGCGGGAAGCCCTGGGTGCCGGCCGCCGCGTCGGAGCCGGTGTCCCGCATGTAGTGGACCGGGTTGATACGGCCGCGGAAACCGCGCTGCGGGCCCGACTCGTTGAACTCCTGGGCGAGCGAGAAGGACCGCCCGCGCCGCACCAGGCCCACCGCGTGGGCGCGGATCGCGTCGTCGATGAAGTTCAGCGTGCCGAGCACGTCGTCCTCACCCCAGCGGCCCCAATTGCGGTAGGCGGAACGGGCCTTGGCGAGTTCTTCCTCGATCGGACCGAGGGCACCGGCGGTCATCGCGTACGTCCTTTCAGCAGCAGGTCGAGGGCGTTGCCCCCGGCGACGGCGGCCCGGTCGGCCGGGGTGAGCCCGGCCGCGTCCAGGCGGTCCACCGGATCGTCGACGCCCATGTCGAAGGGGTGGTCGGTACCGAGGACGACCCGGTCCGCGCCCACCGCCTCGACGAGGTGACGCAGCGCGCCCGGGGTGTAGACCAGCGCGTCGAACCACATCCGGCGCAGATATGCGCTCGGCGGCTCCACGCAGCCGCGCGCGTCCGCCCGTACCCGCCAGGCGTGGTCGGAGCGGCCGATGTAGGTGGGCAGATAGCCGCCGCCGTGCGCCGCCACCAGTTTCAGGCGCGGGAAGCGGTCGAGGACGCCAGTGAAGATGAGATGCGAGAGCGCGACCGTTGTCTCGACCGGCTGACCGACCGTGTTTCCCAGGTAGTTGGTGGCCAGACGCTCGCCGAGGGAGCAGCCCCAGGGGTGCACGAAGATGACCACCCCCAGCTCCTCGGCCCGTTGCCACACCACGTCGTGCGCGGGGTCGGCCAGTTCGCGGCCGTCGACCGTCGTGGAGACGCTGATGCCGTACAGGCCATGGTCGTTGACGGCTTGGTCCAGCAACGCGACCGCGAGGTCCGGGTGTTGGAGCGGGACCGTGCCCAGGCCGTACAGCCGGTCGGGCGCGACGGCGCAGTGCGCGGCCACGGCCGCGTTGACGGCACGGGCGAGGTGGATCGCGAGGTCCGGGTCGGCCCAGTAGTGGTGCATCGGCATCGGGCCGACCACCTGGATGTCGACGCCCATCGCGTCGAGGTCCGCGAGGCGCGTGCTGACGTCCGTCAACTTGGGTGCCAGGCGCTGGAGTTGGGCGCGGTTGACGGTCAGGGACACGGGGGAGTGGGCGTGCTGCTCGGCCGCGAGTTCGGCGGCGAGACCCGGGGTGCCCGTGACCAGGGCGTCGGCGGCGGGGACGGCGAGGTGGCCGTGGAAGTCGACCACGGGCGAGCCGGTCACGCCGCCGCCGTCAGGGTGTCCAGGGTCTCCGACATGATCCGGGCCGGGTCGGCGCCGGGGGTGCCCGGGTGGATCTCCCAGTCGGCGAGCTGGAGGGAGTTCTCCAGGACCATCCGCACCCGGGGCAACCGCCGTGCCATGAACTGGTCCAGGGCCTTCTCCGTCGGCTCGTCTCCCGTCACCAACTCGGCGAGCAGCACGGCGTCTTCCATGCACATCGCGGCGCCCTGGGCGATCAGCGGCGGACAGGCGTGCGCGGCGTCGCCGATGACCATCGCGCGGCCTCGATGCCAGGGCTCGTCGACGAGGATCGCCTCGATCCAGCGGTAGTCGACCGCCGTGTCGTCCGGCAGCGAGGCGAGGATCCTGCCCCAGGTGCCGCCGTACCCGGCACCGCGTTCACGCAGCAGGGCGAGGGGCGCGCGGGGGCCGACCAGGGTGGTGTCGAGGTTCTCGTCGAGGAGGTAGGCGTAGCACTGGTACGGGGAGATCGGGCTGTAGCCGGCCTTGAAGCGGGGGCCGCCGTAGTACACCTCGGCGCAGTCCATCTCGGCCGGGCGTTCCGCGACGACCCGGAAGATCGACATGCCGACGGGGCGCGGCTTGGCATCGATGCCGATCAGGGCGCGCATCGCCGAGTTGATGCCGTCGGCGCCCACGACGAGGTCGTAGCGGCCGGCCGAACCGTCCGTGAAGACCACGTCCACATGGTCGGGTGACTGGTCGAGCCGGTCGACGCTCAGCCCGAGGCGGACCCGCACCCCGTGCGCGCGCACCGCGTCGCACAGCGCGTCCTGCAGATCCGAGCGCAACGCCCCCGCTGTGGACGGCAGTTCGGGCCCCCCGGTGTGCGGGGTGTCCAACTCGGTGAGCAGCCCGCCGTCGGCGCGGCGTAGCCGCATGATGTCGAACGGCACCGCCCGGGCCAGCACCCGGTCCAGGACACCCACGGAACGCAACGCCTTGAGCGCGTTGCCCTGAAGGGTGATGCCGTGGCCCACACCGAACCACTGCGGAGAGATCTCGGCGAGCTCCACCTCGGCGCCGCGTTGAGCGAGCGCGAGACACAGCACGCTTCCGGTGATGCCGCCGCCGACGACGAGCACCTTTTGTACGGGCATGGGCGATCCTTGCGAACGTAGACAGAAGAGTGGGGGTCATCCCGAGAAGCGGGCGCCGAGTTCGTGGAAGTGCTCGACGGCCGGCGGCGCGGCGAAGAACGGCCCGACCAGGGCCCGCCAGCGCCCGAAGGCCTCGGACTCCCGGAAACCGACCGTGTGCGCCTCGACCGACTCCCAGCCGACCAGCAGAAGGAAGGTCGTCGGGCGCTCCGCACCGCGCAGCAGCTCGGCCCAGCGGAAGCCGTCGGCCTCGGTCAGCACCTCGCGGGCCTTGCCGAAGACCTCCTCGAACTCCTGCTCACGACCGGCCTCGACGGTCAGCTCGGCATGCTCGACAACCACGGTGCGCTCCTCGGGTGGTGGGGTGCTCCGAGCCTGCGTGGCGCCCGACGCGGGGGTCAACGGATCGAGGCATCGGCAAGGGGGACGTCATGCATCCCGCACGGCGATGGACCAGCGGTTCAGCCGTCCGGCGGGCCGCTGGACGGGGCGGCGGTTCGGTGTCCGGCGGGCGGCCGATGGAGCAGTGGTCCCGAGTCCGGCGGGCCGGTGATGGCAGGCATCGCGGATCGCCATTTCCGCCGCGCCCCGAGGCTGCCTAGCGTCGACGGCGAGCCCCCACCCGTACGAGGAGAGCGCCGTGCCCGATCAACTGCCCACCCACGCCGGACCGTTCGCGCTCGGCACGTTCGCCTCGGGCGCTTCCGGTGAGGCGGACTTCCCCGGACTGGTCACCGGGGATCGCGTGCGTGACCTCTCCGATCTTGTGCCGTCGATCCGTGCGCTGGTCGAGGAGTGGGACAGCTGGCTGCCCCGGCTCGACGGCTTGGCCCGGTCCGCCGACGGCACCTGGTACGACCTGGCCGCGTTGCGTGTCCTGACCCCGATCGAGCCCGGTCAGATCCTGCAGAGCGGTGCCAATTACCGCAAGCATGTGGTCGATCTGGTCGCCGCCGAGAAGGAGAGCGTGCACGGCGCCACTCCCGAAGAGGCCCGCGCGGATGCCGAGTTGATGATGGACGAGCGTGCCCGCAACGGCGTGCCGTACGTCTTCCTCGGCTCCCCGCGCGCCATCTCCGGTCCCTACGACGACATCGTGCTGCCCGCGTTCGGCGACCAGCATGACTGGGAACTCGAACTCGCCCTGGTCATCGGCAAGTCGGGCAAGAACATCCCGGCTGAGCACGCGATGGAGTACGTCGCCGGATACACGATCTCGAACGACCTCACGACTCGGGATCGTCTCTACCGGCCCGATCTGAAGGCGATCGGTACCGACTGGTTCACCGCGAAGAACGCCGACACGTTCCTGCCGACCGGGCCCTTCCTGGTGCCGGCCGCGTTCGTCGGTGATCCCGGGGACTTGCGGATCACCCTGCGCCACAACGGAGTTGTCCGGCAGGACGAGTCGACGAAGGACATGATCTTCGACATCCCGCGGCTGATCGCGTACGTCTCCACGACCACGACCCTGCGTCCCGGCGATCTGCTACTGACCGGTTCCCCGGCCGGCAACGGTGCGCACTGGGGCGTCTTCCTGAAGCCCGGCGACGTCGTCGAGTCCGAGATCACCGGCCTGGGCCATCAGCGCAACACCGTCAGGAGCCACGCATGAGTTTCCAGCCGATCACCCATCTGCGCCATGTCGACCTGGCCGTACCGGACTTCGCCCGCCAGCGCGCCTTCTACGGCACGACGTGGGGCCTGACCGAGGTCGCGAACGACAGCGGTGTCGCCTTCTTCGCCGCCGAGGGCAGCCCCGAGCAGTACATCGTGCGCATCCGCGAGGACGAGCGGAAGCGGATGGACCTCGTTGCCTTTGGCGCTGAATCACCGGCCGCCGTCGACGAGTTGCACGGACAGCTGGGACGGGCCGGCGTCCAACTCCTCGGGGAACCAGGCGTGTTGGACACTCCTGGCGGTGGCTACGGCTTCCGGTTCTTCGACCCGGACGGGCGGGTCGTCGAGGTGTCGGCGGACGTCGCCACCCGCGCTCACCGCAGGATCGAGGAGCGTGAGGCGATTCCGGTCCGGCTCTCGCACTGTGTGGTCAACTCCCAGGACCCGGAGGGGCTTCGGGACTTCTACGTCCAGCACCTCGGGTTCCGGCTGACCGACACGCTGTACTCCACGCACATGGGTGACCTCATGTACTTCCTGCGGTGCAGCCCGCTGCACCACTCCTTCGCGATCGCCCGGGGACCTCATGTGTCCCTGCATCACGCCTCGTTCGAGATGCGCGGGGTCGAGGAGTACATGCGGGGCACCGGGCGGGCGCTGCGTGCCGGGACCCGGTTGACCTGGGGTCCCGGGCGGCATCTCGCCGGTGACAACACCTTCTCGTATTTCCATGACCCGCACGGCAACACCGTCGAGTACACGACCGAACTCGCCGTCCTCGAAGAGGACGTGTGGCATCCGGGCCGCCATGACGTCGACGATCCGGTCACCCAGGACCAGTGGGGTACCGCCGACCCGATGAGCGAGTCGGTCGCCAAGGAGCAGTTCAACGACCCCGACGTGATCTTCGAAGCCCCGCCGGTCTGAGCAGAACACCCAACCCGCATGAGAGAGGCCGCTGTTGTGGCAACGATCCTGAAGCACGCCGTGCCCAAGTCGGAGGTGACCGCCTCCCTCGACCGGGTACGCGAGACCGTGACCGGCGTCATCGCGGACATCCGCGCACGCGGCGACGAGGCGGTGCGCGCCTACTCGGAGAAGTTCGACAAGTGGAGCCCCGACTCCTTCCGACTGACGGACGAGGAGGTCGAGAAGATCATCGCGTCGGTGCCGCAACAGGTCATCGACGACATCCGTTTCGTCCAGGACCAGGTGCGCACCTTCGCCCGTCACCAGCTCGACTCCTTGGGGGAGTTCGAGGTGGAGACGCTGCCGGGTGTGCGGCTCGGGCAGAGGCACATTCCGGTGCAGGCGGCGGGCGCGTACATCCCTGGTGGGCGTTACCCGCTGACCGCGTCCGCGCACATGACCATTGTCACGGCCAAGGTCGCGGGCGTGCCCCGGGTCGTGGCCTGTACGCCGCCCATCCACGGGGAGATCCCGGCCGCCACCGTCGCCGCCGCGCATCTGGCGGGCGCGGACGAGATCTGGCTGCTGGGCGGGGTGCAGGCGGTGGCCGCCATGTCCGTCGGCACCGACACCATGCGGCCCGTGAATCTCATTGCCGGGCCCGGCAACGCCTACGTCGCCGAGGCCAAGCGGCAGTTGTTCGGGGAGATCGGCATCGACCTGTTCGCCGGGCCGACCGAGATCCTCGTCCTCGCCGACGCGGACGCCGATCCCTTCACCTGCGCCGTGGACCTGCTCTCCCAGGCCGAGCACGGCCCGGACTCCCCGGCCGTCCTCATCACCACCTCCCGCGAGGTCGCCGAGAAGACCATCGCCGAGGTCGAACGCCTGCTGCCCGGCATGCCCACCCGCGACTTCGCCGGGCCCGCCTGGCGCGATCACGGTCAGGTGCATGTCGTCGACAGCCTGGACGAGCTGTACGCGCTGGCCGACGAGTTCGCCTTTGAGCACGTCGAGGTCCTGACCGCCGAACCCCGCCTCGCGCTGGAGCGGATGACCCAGTACGGCGCCCTGTTCCTGGGCGAGGGTACGTGTGTGTCGTTCGGCGACAAGGTCATCGGCACGAACCATGTGCTGCCCACACGTGGTGCCGCGCGCTATACCGGCGGGCTGTGGGTGGGGAAGTACCTCAAGACGGTCACCTACCAGGAGGTCACCGACCCCGGCTCCCAGGCGCTGCTCGGCCGGCTGTGCGGGCGGGCGGCCCGCGTCGAACTGTTCGAGGGCCACGCGCGCTCCGGCGACGTACGGGCGGCGAGGGCCGCGGGCGACGAACTGCCCTGGAACACCGCGTGACACTGGACGGTCGTACGGCACTGATCACCGGCGGCGGGGGACCGCTCGGGCGTGCCTTCGCGCTGGCTCTCGCGGACGCCGGGGTCCGGGTGATCCTGGTCGGCCGCAACGAGACGGCGCTCGCGGAGGCGGCGGCACGTGTGGTCAAGGACGGCGGACAAGCCCGTACGGCCTCCTGCGACGTCTCCGACCCTTCGGCCGTCGACGCGCTCGCCGCCGAACTGGCCGACGAGGACGTGTCGTTGCTGGTCAACAACGCCGGAGTCGCCGGTCCCGTAAGGCCGTTGGTCGACATCGAGCCGGACGAGTGGGACGAGGTGTTCGCCGCCAACGTCCGGGGCGTCTATCTGATGTGCCGGGCCTTCCTCCCGCCGATGCTCGCCGCCGGGCGCGGTGACATCGTCAACGTCGCCTCGGTCAGCGGCAAGCGCCCCCTCCTCAACCGCACCCCGTACACCGCCTCCAAGATGGCGCTGCTCGGCCTGACCCGGACGCTCGCCGGGGAGGTCGGCCCGCGGGGGATCGCGGTCAACTCCCTTTCCCCGGGCCCGGTTCGGGGCCCGCGGATGGACCGCAACTTCAAGCTCACCGCCGAACTGACCGGCTGCACCGTCGCCGAGGCCGAACGTGACTTCGCCTCCCGCGCCGCCCTCGGCCGGCTCGTCGAGGAACGCGAGGTCGCGCAGGCACTCGTGGCGATGCTGGCGATGCCCGGCCTGTGCGGGGCCGACATCGACCTGTCGGCCGGGATGATCGCCCCGTCGTAGCTGAATGGGGTGCGGAAAACGGCGAGGTGGACGGCTGACGAGCCGCCCGCCTCGCCGTCGTGCGTACCGGAACACGCCCGCTATGACGACTCTGTGTCACCGCCATGAAATGGTCGGCGTGATCCGAGGCATCGGACTCCCGTATGTGTGTGCCGCCCGCCTATTCCCTGGTTCTTGTGGCTGCTTCACTCCCTCGTGCGCACCCTTCGGTGCCTCCGCCGGGCCGTCCGCATCCCGCGTTCGACGGCCGGCCGGTCACACTGCGCGACGGCGCATCGATCCCTGGGAAGGCAAGCAATGACGCTGATCACCCGACGCTCGGTCCTGATCGCCGGTACCGCCACGGCCGGAGCCGTACTCGTGCCGGCGGGTTCCGCCACCGCCGCGCCGACGGCCACCAAGACCCCGAAGGCTTCGGGCACGCGGATCTCGGTCGGGTCCGGTGAGACGTACACGGTCTCCGCGACCACCCGCGTGAGCGAGCTGTCCATCGCCGCCGGCGGCACGATCGCCGCCCCGGACGGCTCCAGTCTCTCCCTGACCGTCGACGGAGTGGAGACCGGCCAACTCCTCACCGCCACCGGCGGAACGGCCACCCTGATCCAGGCGGGCACCTACCGGGGAGACGTCGTCCTGACCGTCGCCGCGGCCAACGAGGTGACGTACGAGACGCTCCCCTTCCCCTTCCGGCAGGCGGTTTACGTCGACGGCGACGGCGTGGTCAAGGACAAGTCCGTCCTCGCGGCCGTCCTCGGGGGCAAGCTGACGGATGCCTACGCGAAGAACGTGTCGATCACCTCGACCGGCGAGTGCTTCGACGGCGTCTACGTCCAGGACGCCACCTACAGGCTCGACCGGCCCTCCATCTCCCTTACGGGCAACGGCCGTTGCGACTTCGCGGGCTACGGCGCCGCGGTCGTCGGCGACGGTTCCTCGACCACGCTCGTCGTGGACGGCGCCCGGGTCGACAACAAGGGCGTCGTGCGCACCGCCGTCATCTCCAACGACGGCGCCAACGTCATCGTCAGGGACTCCGTCCTCCGCGCCCGCAACGGCGTCCTGCCCGCCGACTACCAAGCCACCGTGGAGACGCCGTACATGGAGTCCGTGCCGTGGATGCTCGGACTCGACGGCAACGTCCGCGCCACCAACCTCATCGGCAAGAACAGCAAGGCCACCTACCTCAACTCGACCGTGTTCTCCGAGACTTGGGGCGCCCTGTCGGTCGAGGGCGGCAGCGGGCTCAAACTGACCGCGATCAACAGCCACTTCGGCAACACGGGGGAGTACGGCTACGGCACCTACGCCATCGGTGACGCGACCGTGCGGGTGCTCGGCTCCCGGCTCGACGTCGGCAGTTACGCGACCATCATCGCGGGCCCGGCGGCGGTCGTGCACTACGGGGACAGCACCAGGTCCGCCGTCGCCGCACTCAACACCGAGCTGGAACTCGGGCTGTCCCAGGCCGAGTTGGCGTCGATCCCGGCGCGCAGCACCGTCGTGAACTCCGGGCACTTCGGCTACATGTTCTTCGGCGCCGGCCAACTCACCCTCGACGGCGGCACGGTGATCAACTCCGACCGGGCCACCTTCCTCAACAAGGGCCAGCAGACCGCGATCAGCGTCGACGGCTCGCAGGGCGCCCGGCTCAACCCGCGCGACGGGATCATCCTCCAGATGATCGAGCTGGACGACCCGGGCCCGGTCAACGTCAACGGCAAGATGATGAACATCGGCGTCTACACCGAGCCCACGGGCGACCCGGCGAAGGACGCGAGCTTCGACCCGACCGCCGTGCACGCCACCGACGGAGCCGCTACCTTCAACTCGATTGCTTTGAAGGGCGACTTCTACAACGGCATGCGTACGGGGAAGAACATGGTCCTCACCTTCGAGGCCGCGAGTGTCGAGGGCGTGATCTCGGCGTCGAAGGCCAAGCACCGTGTCTCCAGCATCGACGCGTCGACCTTCTACGAGCTGGGCATCGTCACCAACACCGCGCAGGCCGCCGTCAACAACGGCGCGATCGTGCAGCTCGACAGCGGCTCGACGTGGACCGTCACCGGCACCTCGTACCTGACCCGGCTCGCCCTCGCCGCCGACGCGACCGTCAGGGCGCCCCGCGGCAAGAAGGTCACGCTCACGGTCGACGGGACGGCCACGGCCATCACGGCGGGCCAGACCTACACGGGCGCCCTCACGCTGACCGTCGCGTGAGCCATGGCGGAGGCGCGCCGCTCAGGGCTCAGGACCCGCACTTCACGCGAGCCGCGCCTCCGCCTCCTTCGCGATCCGCTCGAACTGCGCCCCCATGGCGGCCTGGAGGGCCTGTGCCCCCGACAACGGCCGCACCATGACCGTCAGTTCGTCGATCAGGCCCTCCTCGTCGACGTGGATGAAGTCGCAGCCGGTCAGCTCGCGGTCGCCGACCCGCGCGGCGAACACCAGCGCGTGGTCGCTGCCGTCCGGGTCGCCGATCTCCCGTACGTACCGGAAGTCCTCGAAGACCCGCGCCACCCCGTGCAGGATCGCCGCGGTGATCGCCTTCCCGGGATACGGCTTGAACACGACCGGGCTGGTGAAGACCACGTCCTCGGCCAGCAGCGCCTCGACGGCGTCCATGTCCTGCGCCTCGACCGCCTCACGGAACGCACGCATGGGCTCACCTCATAGTCAATTAGTTGAGTAGGTGTGGATGAGACTAATCAACGGCTGTTAGCGTGTCCACATGTCCCTCAAGTACGCGGTCCTCGCGGCCCTCCTGGAAGGCGAGGCCTCGGGCTACGAGCTGGCCAAGGTGTTCGACGTGTCGCTGGCGAACTTCTGGCCCGCGACACCGCAGCAGCTCTACCGCGAACTGGAGCGCCTCGCACAGGACGGGCTGATCGAGGCACGGGTCGTACAGCAGGAACGCAGGCCCAACAAAAGGATGTTCACGCTCACCGAGGCGGGCCGGCGCGACCTCGACACCTTCGCCGCCGAGCCGCCCCGGCGGCCCACCGCCATCCGCGACGAACTCCTCATCAAGATCCAGGCCATGGACGGCACCGACCCCGCCGTGACCCGCGAGCTGATCGAGGAGCGCAGGTCGTGGGCGCGCGGCAAGCTCGACCGCTACGAGCGCGTACGGGACCGACTCCTCGGCGGCCTGACCGAGGAGGAGTACCTCCGCGACGCCGACCGCATCGGGCCGTATCTCACGCTCATGGCCGGGATCACCTTCGAGGAGGAGAACCTGCGCTGGTGCGAGCGCGTTCTCGCGATCCTGAAGCAGCGCGTTGCCCTAGGCTGACCCGGATGTTCAGCCCCGAAGGCCCCAGTCTGCGCGAACTCGCCGTCCAGGCCCTGTCGTCCGTCGAGCACGGCTACGACCTCCTCGCGCCCAAGTTCGACCACACCCCGTTCCGGACACCGGCCCCGCTGCTCGACGCGGCCGCCACGATGCTGCGCCGCGTCGGCCCCTTCGACGACGGCCTCGACCTGTGCTGCGGCACGGGCGCGGGCGCCGAGGTGCTCGCGAAGGTGTGCCAACAGAGCGTCACCGGCGTGGACTTCAGCGCGGGCATGCTCGAAGTCGCCCGGGAACGCGTGACGAGCAGCGAACGCCGCGTCTCGTGGGTGCGCGCCGACGCCAGGGCCCTGCCGTTCACTGCGGCCTTCGACCTGGTGGTGAGCTTCGGGGCGTTCGGCCACTTCCTGCCCCGCGAACTGCCGGGGCTGTTCACCCAGGTCCACTCGGTGCTGCGGCCCGGCGGATGCTTCGCCTTCCCCGTCCTCGCACCGCCGCGCCCCACATCCCCCGCGTATTGGATGCTGTCCGGCTTCGACGCGGTGATGAAGGTACGCAACGCGGTTTGGCGCCCGCCGTTCGTCATGTACTACCGGGACTTCCAACTTGGTTTCGTGCGACCGGAGTTGGAGCGGGTCGGCTTCGACGTCGACCTCTACCCCCTGTCCGAGTTCGGGCAGCGCGGCGACGGCAGCCCCCGCGTCCGCATGGTGGCGGCGCGACGGCTGCCCTAGCCGCAGGAGGTCTCAACCTGTCGCTGTCGCCGCCGACTTGATGACTTTCGTGACCAGGTCGGGGTGGGAGATCATCACGACGTGCGAGGAGTCCACCACGGTCGTGTGCGAACCGGCCCGTTTGGCCTCGAAGCGCTCCAGGTCGGGAGCGATCGCCCGGTCCTGCGCCGCAACGACCGCCCACGAGGGGATGTCGCGCCAGGCCGCCGCCGTGGCGACGTCCGTGAACGCGGCCGCGCTGATGGGGCGTTGAGAGGCCCCCAGCAGCGCGGACGTGGACGCCGGGAGGTCGGCGGTGAACACCGCGTGGAACTTCGCCGTCTGGATGGCCAGATCGGTACCGCCCGCGCCGTCGGGCAGCGGCTGCAACGCGTCGCTCAGCTGCGAGCCGGGGAACCGCGCGCCGAGTTCGCCCAGTTGCTCGCCCTTGTCGGGTACGAAGGCCGCGACGTACACGAGCGCCTTCACACTCGCGTCGCCCGCGGCCGCCTGGGTGATCACCGCGCCGCCGTAGGAGTGTCCTACGACCACCTTCGGGCCGTCGATGCTCTTGAGGATCGCGGAAATGTAGGCGGCGTCCGTGGTCAGCCCGCGCAGCGGATTGGCGGGCGCCACGACCGTGTACCCCGCCTTCTGCAGCCGGGAGGCCACGGCCGACCAGCTGGACGCGTCGGCGAACGCCCCGTGCACCAGGACCGCGGTGGGCTTCGGCGTCGAGTGCGAACCTCCGGTGGCGGATGCCGCCGAGGCCGGGAGTGCGGTGGCCGCGAGGGTGCCGGCCGTGACAACTGCCCCCAGGAGCAGGGGTCTACGCGAAATCGTCATCGGTCAGCTCCGGTTGAGGTCGAGGAGATCGGCGTCGAACGCGTGCTCATCGGTGCTCGGTTGGCCGTGCGGGAGTTCAGACATAGCGGCGCACGAACGACAGGGCGGTGTCCGCGACCTCCTGCCAGCCGTGGTCGATGGTCAGCGCGTGGCCCCGGTCCTTGATCTCGGTGATCTCGGTGACGTTCTTGTTGTGCTGCTGCTTCTTGTAGGAGGCGTTGGCGATCGACCAGGGCACGGTGTGGTCCTTCTCGCCCGAGATGATCAGGAGCGGGCCGCGTTCGGGGTTCTCCGTGTCGACCTTCGCCTCGGTCCAGGGGTTGAGGTTCGCCGTGGCCGCCTGGAACAGCGGGGCACCCGGCGCGGGCACCGCGAACGTCTCGTACAGCTCCCGTGCCTCCTCCTCACCGACGGCGTTGGCGAAGCCGTAGCGGAACTGGTCGTAGGTCAGGGGGACCGCGCGATTGCGGTTGGCGGGGTTGCTGAGGACCGGTGCGGAGGAGCGCAGCGCGGAGATCGGCAGGGGCAACACGCCCCGGAACGGCGCCGGGTCGATCGCCACGGACGCGGCGGACAGTCCGCGCCCGGCGAGGATCTGCGTGAGCAGCCCGCCGAAGGAGTGACCGATGACCGCCGGCTTGCGGGTCAGTGTGCCGATCAACTCCGTGAGGTGGTCGGCGACTTGGCCGACCGTCTTGCCCGCCATGACCTCGGGGTGCGCGTTGGCTTCCTCGACCGTCTCCGGGTCGTCCGGCCAGGACAGCGAGACCGGCGCGTACCCGGCCTGCTCGAAGTGCGCCGCCCAGCGGTCCCAACTGCTCGGCAACAGCCACAGGCCGTGGACGAAGACGACCGGCGTGCGTTCGGTGGCGTTCGCCCGCTCGATCTGCTGTACGTCGATATGGGTCATGCCCGCAGTATGCGTCCGTGGAGTCCCGGAGTCCGGTGTACGGCCGCAGTTGGTGCGGGAGGACGCCATTGTCGCGGCATGGGCGATCTCCTACGCTGAACGGCGTGGGGGCAAAAGTGCTGTCCGGGAACGGAGTTGTGCATGCTCAGCAAGGGTGAAGCCGGCGAAGCGGTCCGTCAGGCCAAGGTGAAGACCGGAGTCACATGGGCCCAGTTGGCGGAGGCCGTGGGCCGGCCGCTCGCGTGGACCACCGCGGCCCTGCTGGGCCAGCACCCCATGTCCAAGGACGAGGCGGCGACGGCCGCCGCCCTCCTCGAACTCGGCGAGGACGCCGCCCTCGCCTTCCAACTCCAGCCGACCCGGGGCGCGTTGGACGCGGCCGTACCCGTGGACCCGACGATCTACCGGCTCTACGAGGTGATCCAGGTCTACGGCCCCACCATCAAGGAACTGATCCACGAGCAGTGCGGCGACGGCATCATGAGCGCCATCAACTTCCGCCTCGACGTCAGCCGCGTGCCCGACCCCGCCGGTGACCGGGTCGTCATCACCCTCGACGGGAAGTACCTGCAGTACCAGTGGGAGTGACCGTGCCCCGTCAGCGACTCCGGCCCGCGTTGAGCCGGGCGGCCTGACGGGTCAAGTGGTCGCGCTCGGCGAGATTGGGTGCCTTGAGTGCCGCCTCCGCGTACAGCCGGGCCGCCGTCTTCAGGTCGCCGTCGCGTTCGTGGAGGTAGGCCGCCACCGCGGTGTGGCGGGGCAGCGTGTCGTCCAGGGGTGCGAGCGCGGCCAGGCCCGCGCGCGGGCCGTCGGCCTCGCCCACGGCGACCGCGCGGTTGAGGCGGACCACCGGGCTGTCGGTCAGGCCGACGAGTTCGTCGTACCACTCGACGATCTGCACCCAGTCCGTCTCCTCGGCGGTGGGCGCGTCCGCGTGGAGCGCCGCGATCGCCGCCTGCGCCTGGAACTCGCCCAACCGGTCGCGGGCGAGGGCGACTTGGAGGATGGTGACGCCCTCGGCGATCGCCGACGTGTCCCAGCGCCCGCGGTCCTGCTCGGCGAGCGGCACCAGGCTCCCGTCCGGCGCCGTCCGGGCGGCGCGCCGGGCGTGGTGCAGCAGCATGAGCGCGAGCAGGCCCGCGACCTCGGGGTGGTCGATCGCGGCGGCGAGCTGCCGGGTGAGCCGGATCGCCTCGGCGGCGAGGTCGACGTCGCCGGAGTAGCCCTCGTTGAACACCAGGTAGAGGACGCGCAGCACGGTCGCGACATCGCCGGGCTGGTCGAAGCGCACATCGGAGACGGTGCGCTTGGCCCGGCTGATGCGCTGCGCCATCGTCGCCTCGGGCACCAGATAGGCCTGCGCGATCTGCCGGGTGGTGAGCCCGCCGACGGCGCGCAGGGTGAGCGCGACCGCCGACGACGGCGTCAACTTCGGGTGGGCGCACAGGAAGTAGAGCTGGAGCGTGTCGTCCGTCGCGGGCGCGGACCCGGGAGCCGGCTCCTCGTCCACGAGGTCCTCACGCCTGCGGCGAGCGGTGTCCGCCCGCGCAGCGTCGAGGAACCGCCGCCACGCCACCGTGACCAGCCAGCCCTTCGCGTCCCGCGGCGGATCCTCCGGCCACACCCGGACCGCCTCGACGAGCGCGTCCTGTACGGCGTCCTCGGCCGCCGCGAAGTCTGCTCCGCGGCGGACGAGGATGCCGAGCACGCTCGGCGTGAGGCTCCTCAGCAGGACCTCGTTCACTTGAAAGTGCACTCCGTGTCCGTGACGGTGGAGTGCGCGCCCAGGAACGGCCGCAGCTCCAGCCACTCGTGGATCGGCCTGCCACCGGCCCCGGGCGCGGCCGACAGCTCACCGGCCAGTTCCACGGCGCGCTCGTAGGTGTCGACGTCGATCACCATCCAGCCGGCGATGACGTCCTTGGTCTCGGCGAACGGCCCGTCGGTGATGGGCGGGCGCCCCTCACCGTCGTAGCGGACGAAGGTGCCCTCGGGGGAGAGCGCCTGGCTGTCGACGAACTCGCCGGTCTTCTCCAGCCGGGCCGCGAAGTCGTTCATGTACTGGACATGGGCCGTGATCTCCTCGGGGGCCCACTGGTCCATGGGGACGTCGTTCACGGCGGCGGGGGCGCCGCGGTAGTGCTTCAGCAGCAGGTACTTGGCCATGGTCGTTCTCCTCGGTGCTGGTGCGACCCATTGTGGTCGCGTTCACCTCGGGGACGGAGCCGGGCGCGGGATCTCGACATCGGCGGCGGATTTTCTCGCCGAGAGTTTCGCGAGTTCTTCGGGGAGGGCGGAAAGGGAGGCGTACCCACTCGCCTTCCCTTCTTAACGTATAGCGCACCGGGGGGCTTGCGGCAAGGCCACCGTCGTGCCGCAGAATGTCCGGCCTGAGGCCACGACCTGCGGAAACGGGAGTCTCGAATGCGTGTGTTGCTGACGACGTGGGGATCGCGCGGGGATGTCGAACCGCTCGCGGGACTCGCGTCGCGCCTGCTGGAACTCGGCGCGGAGGTGCGGGTGTGCGCGCCGCCGGACGAGGAGTTCGTGGAGTTGCTGGCCCGGGCCGGTGTGCCGTTGACGCCGCTCGGTCCGTCGGTGCGGTCCGTGGTGAACGGTGCGAAGCCGCCGTCGGCGGAGCGGGCGTTCCAGCTCGCGCCCGAGCTGGTCGCCGCCCGGTACGAGACGCTCACCGCTGCGGCCGAGGGCTGTGACGTGCTGCTGGCCACCGGCCTGATGCCGGCCGGCGCCCGCTCGGTCGCCGAGAAACTCGGGATCCGCTATGTGCTCGCCTGCTTCCACACGGCCGGACTGCCGTCGTCGAAGTACCCTCCGCTCTCGCGGCCCGGCCACGCGTCCTCGCCGGAGGAGACCGACATCAAGGCACTGTGGGAGCAGGACGCCCAGCGCGTGAACGCCCTGTACGGCGAGGCGGAGAACCGGCACCGCGCGGAGCTCGGCCTGCCACCGGTCGAGAACGTACGCGACTACGTCTTCACCGAGCGGCCGTGGCTGGCGGCGGACCCGGCGCTGTTCCCGTGGCAGGACCACACCGATCTCGACGTCGTCGTGACCGGACCGTGGATCCTGCCCGACGGACGCCCGCTCCCGGCCGACCTGGAGACGTTTTTGGCGGCGGGTGAGGAGCCGGTGTACGTCGGCTTCGGCAGCATGGCCCTGCGCACCTCGCCGGACCTCGCCCGGGTCGCCATCGACGCGGTCCGCGCACAGGGCCGCCGGGTCCTCCTTGCCGGCGGCTGGGCGGGCCTGGCCGCTGTCGACGACCGGGACGACTGCTTCGTCGTAGGAGAGGTCAACCAGCAGGCGCTGTTCCGGCGGGTCGCCGCCGTCGTGCACCACGGCGGCGCGGGCACCACGACGACCGCCGCGCTGGCCGGCGTACCGCAGCTGGTCGTGCCGCAGATCGCCGACCAGCCATACTGGGCCGCAGGAGTGGCCGAGCTGGGCATCGGCGCCGCACACGACGGGGCGACGCCGACCTACGACTCCCTGTCGGCCGCGCTCACCACCGTCCTGGCGCCCGGGCTCCGGGAGCGGGCGCGGGCCGTGGCCGGCACGATCCGCACCGACGGGACGACCGTGGCCGCGAAGCTGCTCCTGGACATGGTCAGCGGGGAAGGGCGGACCACGCACGCGTGAACCGGCCGAACCGAGCACACGAGAAACCGCACGCACCGGTCCCCACGCCCAGCCGCACGCCGGGCCGTGAGCGACCCCAGATCGGAATTGATGCCGTGAACCCCCTGACCACCAGCGCCTTCGACCTTCCCGACCGGCTCTCCGCCAAGGCCGACCCGACGCTGATCGCCACCGACGAGCAGCATTTCGCGGCGATCGCGGAGAGCCTCGACCGGTCGATCGCGGAACTCACCGAGAGCCTCGACGTCGCGCGCAGGGCACCCGGCGGCATCGGCCGGGCGGCGATGGACCGGGACACGGAGATCCACCGGCTCACCACACGGCTGCGCACCCTACGTCGCTTCGGCCTGGACCTGTGTCTGGGCCACATGGTGGACGCCGACACCTCCGAGCCCGTGTACATCGGGCGGCTCGGCCTCACCGACAGCACGGGCCGACGGCTGCTGCTCGACTGGCGCTCGCCCGCGGCGGAGCCGTTCTTCGGCGCGACCCACGCCAACCCGATGGGTCTGGCGAGCCGCCGCAGGTACCGGTGGACGCGCGGCCGGATCAGCGACTACTGGGACGAGGTGTTCACCGCCGACGGCTTCGCCGGACACGCCGCGCTCGACGACCAGTCCGCGTTCATCGCCAGCCTCGGCGGCAACCGCTCGGGCCGGATGCGCGATGTGCTCGGCACCATCCAGGCCGACCAGGACGCCATCATCCGCGCGGGATCACGCGGCGCGCTCGTCGTCGACGGCGGCCCCGGCACCGGCAAGACCGTCGTCGCCCTGCACCGCTCCGCCTACCTCCTCTACTCCGACCCGCGCCTCGGACACCGCAGGGGCGGCGTGCTGTTCGTCGGTCCGCACCGGCCCTATCTGGACTACGTCGCCGACGTCCTCCCCAGCCTCGGCGAGGAGGGTGTGCAGACCTGCATCCTGCGGGACCTCGTCGCCGAGGGCGCCGCGGCGGTCGTAGAGGCCGATCCGGAAGTGGCCCGGCTGAAGTCGTCCGTGCAGCTGGTGCGGGCGATCGAACCCGCCGTCCGGTTCTACGAGGAGCCGCCCACCAAGGGCATGAACGTCACCACGCACTGGTCCGACATCTGGCTGAGCCCCGAGGACTGGGCCGTCGCGTTCGAGGCGGCCGAACCCGGCACCCCGCACAACGAGGGACGCGAGCAGGTCTGGCAGGAGCTGCTCACGATCCTGGTCGACAAGCACGACGACACCGCCTCGCCGCAGGACGGCGAGGACGGGAAGGTCACGCCCGACCAGCTCCGGCGGTCGCTGCGGCAGAACAGGGACCTGCTCACCGCCTTCAACCGCGCATGGCCGCTGCTCGAAGCGGCCGACCTCGTCGGGGACCTGTGGACCGTACCGGCCTACCTGCGCAAGTGCGCCCCCGCGCTGAGCCGCGACGAGGTCCAGCGGTTGCAGCGCGCGGACGCCCAGGCCTGGACGGTGTCCGACCTGCCGCTGCTCGACGCGGCGCGGCAACGGCTCGGCGACCCCGAGTCCGCGCGCCGCAAGCGTCGGCAGGAAGCCGCCGTCGTCGCCGAACACGCGCGCAGGACCGACGTCATCGACAGCCTGCTGCAGAACGTCGAGATCGACGAGAGTGAAGGCGCGATGGGCATGCTCCACGGGCAGGACCTACGGGACGCGCTGATCGACGAGGCCGCACAGGTGTCCGCCATCGAACCCGACCTGCTCGCCGGGCCGTTCGCGCACATCGTCGTGGACGAGGCACAGGAACTCACCGACGCGGAATGGCAGATGCTCCTGCTGCGCTGCCCGTCCCGCAGCTTCACCGTCGTCGGCGACCGCGCCCAGGCCCGGCACGGCTTCACCGAGTCGTGGCAGGAACGGCTGAAGCGGGTCGGCCTCGACCGGATCGACCTCGCGTCCCTGACCGTCAACTACCGCACCCCAGAAGAGATCATGACGGAGGCCGAGCCGGTCATCCGTGCCGTGCTCCCGGACGCCAACGTGCCGACCTCCATCCGCAGCAGCGGCATCCCCGTCGTCCACGGACCCACCGCCGGCCTGGAGTCGGTCCTCGACACCTGGCTCGCCGAGCACGCGGACGGGATCGGCTGTGTCATCGGTACGGACGGGACGGACGCGGACATCTTCCGGACGCGGCCCCGCGTTCGGGCGCTGACTCCCGTACTGTCCAAGGGACTTGAGTTCGACCTGGTCGTCCTCATCGACCCGGAGCAGTTCGGCGAGGGCATCGAAGGAGCCGTCGACCACTATGTGGCGATGACCCGGGCGACCCAGCAGCTCGTCGTCCTCACGAGCGCCTGAGTCGGCGTGGCGCGCGGCGAGGCGGGGCTTGCCGCGCGCCGACGTCCTTGGTGTCAGCCTGCGGCGGGCAGTGTGAACTCGTAGATCAGGGCGTCCTGTTGGGCCTCCACCACCAGGTCGGTGATCTCCAGCGGGCGCGCGTACTGGTCGTGCACGCGGCGGGTCACGCGGACCGAGGGCGCGTTCGCGACCTGGGTGATGGCGTCCCGGTGGTGCAGGGTCAGACCCGCCCGGCGCATCCAGTCGTAGGTGCGCCGGAGTTGGGCGGCGGCGGAGCCGTCGGCGCGGCCGCGGTAGCGGGCCAGTTCCTCCACCTCGGCCAGCGCCACCGCCGAGAAGGACGTGACGGCCGTACGCAGCCCGCTGCCGTCGGCCGCCGCGGACGCGTAGCGGTGCACGAGGGTCGGCCGGTGCGGAGCGATGCGCAGGGCCTCGGCGTGGTCGGGCGGGGGATTCTCCCAGGCGACGGTGGCCCGGTCGAAGCCGGACGGGTCCGTGCTGCGGGCGCCGACCGGGAAGGTGAGGGAGGACGGGGTCTCGACGGGCCGGCCTGCCAGGGTGGCGTGGCTGCCGCGCCGGTCGGTGGAGACCAGGCCGTCCCTGCGCAGCACCTCCAGCGCCTGTCTTACGGTCTCCCGGCTGACCTGGAAGTGTTCGGCCAACTGCCGTTCGCCGGGCAGGCGTTCACCGGGCGGGATGGTGCCGTCGTGGAGTTCGCCGAGGAGTTGGGCGGCGACCTTCCCGTAGAGGGGCTGGTCGTCGGCGGTCGGGTGGTCGTGGGGGGTGGTGCGGGCCATGCCGCGCCTCCTGTTGGTGACAAGACTGAGGGCAGAACTGGTGACGATTCGTAGCCGTGCGGGCTCGTTGCGCGACCAGATCTAGCATTGGTCTAAACCACCAGGGAAGAGCGGCAGGGCAGTTCGGCCGAAACCGGCCCGCGCCGATCATCCCTCACAGGGCGTCGTGCACGGCCTCGATCAGGGTCATCTTCCGCGGGTCGTCGGCGATATGAGGCCCCATCCGGTTCATCGCATAGCCCATCGACACCCCCGCCTCCGGGTCGGCGAGACCGAAGGAGCCGCCGAAGCCGTCGTGTCCGAAAGCCCTCGGGTTGCGGCCGTACGATCCGTTCGGGCCGCTGAGCCACAGGCCGAGCCCGACCTCCGTGTCGTGCGCGAAGCCCGCGCCGAGCACCAGGTCACGGCAGCTGCCCTGCCCCTCGCGCACCCGCTCGGCCGCCTCGGGGGACAGGACGCGGTGGCCGTCGTAGGTCCCGCGCCCGGCGAAGACGCCGTAGAGCGCGGCGATCGCGCGTGCGGTGCCGTGGCCGTTCGCGGCCGGGATCTCCGCGGCGCGCCACTGAGGGGTGTTGGCCTCGGCCGCGCCCGCGACCGGGTTGGTCAGCGCGGCGATGGCCGCGGGCGCCAACTGGCTGAAGACCGCGGCCTGTTCACTCGCCGACGCGGCGGGCGGATGCACCAGCTCGGCCGCTCGGCCGGCCTCCTTCTCCGGCAGCCCGATGGTGAAGTCGATCCCGAGCGGGCCGGTGACCTCGCGCTCCAGGAAGGCGCTCGGGAGCAACCCCGAGACGCGGCGCACCACTTCGCCGACGAGGAAGCCGTAGGTGAGCGCGTGGTACCCGGATCGCGTCCCCGGCTCCCACCAGGGCTCCGTCGCCGCGAGCCGCTCGGTGGTCAACTCCCAGTCGTAGAGCTGCGCGAGAGAGTGCGGCTCACGCAGGCCGGCCAGTCCGGCACGGTGGGAGAGCAGGTGGCGTACGAGGACGTTCTCCTTGCCGGCGGCGGCGAACTCCGGCCAGTACGCGGCCACCGGGGCGTCGAGGTCGAGCAGGCCGCGGTCGGCGAGGATGTGGGCGCACAGGGCCACCGGGCCCTTCGTCGTCGACCACACGTTGACCAGCGTGTCCCGCTCCCAGGGGCGGGTCCGTGCCGCGTCGGCCCAGCCGCCCCAGAGGTCGACCACGGTCTCGCCGTCGACGGTGACGGTCACCGCGGCGCCCAGTTCGCCGCGGTCCCGGAAGTTCTCCTCGAACGCCGCGCGCACCACCGTGAAGCGGGGGTCGCAGTGGCCGTCGACGGCTGGCTGACGCTCGGACATGGGGCCTCCGTGGTGTGCCGGACGTCCGGGCCGCGACGCTGCGGCCCAGACCCCCTGAACATACCGACTGGTCGGACTGACCGGAAGCCGCCGTACGCTCAGTTCAGGAACAAGGTGCCGGCCGGCTCCCGGTGACCAGCCTCCGTGTGCCAGTAGTCGCGGGTCTCCACGGCCAGCCCGGCGCCTTCGAAGCGCACGAAGACACAGCCGGCCAGCGTGGACGGTTCACCGTCCTCCTCGGCCAGCACCCTGAACTCGGCCACGGCGACGCCGTGTTGGCCGACGACAGGCGCCGAGAACCGCACATCGCCCACCCGCTCCGCCGCGAACGACCACCGCAGATACGCGGCCAACTCGGCCCGCCCCCGGTGCGGTTCGCGGAAAGGCATCGAGCGGTGGACGCAGTCCTCGGCGTACAACTCCAGCAGCGCGTCCACGTCGTGCTCCGCCCAGGCGCGAGCCCAGACCCGCACGAACCGTTCGGCGGCCTCACTCGTGGCCATGTCCATGTGGGTACCCCTCAGACGTACGACCGCAGCCAGTCCAGCTTCACGGCCTCCTGGTAAGGGCCGCCGCCCTCATGGTCGTTGAAGTCGTACACCTCGATCTTCTTGTCCTCGTGCGCCCACGCGTTGAACGCGGCGAACACCGTGGAGGGCGGGCAGGTCTGGTCCTCCAGGGCGGTCGAGAAGAGGGCGGGGGCGCGGCCCCGGGCCGCGAAGTGGACGCCGTCGAAGTACGAGAGCGTGCGCAGAGCGTCCCCGGTGCGGCCACGATGGGTCTTCAGATAGTTGCCGATCTCCCGGTACGGGTCGCGGTCCGTGAGGGTCGCGGCGCGCGGGTAGTCGCACAGGAACGGCACGTCCGGCGCGATCCCGGCCAGGTCGCCGACCAGCCCGCCCACGGCGATGCTGATGCCGCCGCCCTGGCTCCCGCCGAGGGCCACCGCGCGCGCGGGATCGACCAGCGGGTGCGAGCGGGCCGCCTCGACGGCTCGCACGCCGTCCGTGAACACCCGCCGGTAGTAGTAGTTCTCGGGGGCGTCGATACCCCGGGTCATGAAGCCGGGGTACGCGGGCGCGCCGCCCACCGGGTCCGGGGTGCCACCGCCGCCGCCCCACGCACTGCCCTGACCGCGCGTGTCCATGATGAAGTGCGCGCGGCCCGTCGAGGCCCACAGCAGGTTCTCGTGCGGGAGGCCCCGCCCGCCGCCGTAACCCACGAACTCCACGACCAGCGGCAGCGGTTGGGCCGCGTCGGCCGGCAGCCGCAGCCAGCCCTTCACCGGGTGACCGCCGAACCCGGCGAACGTCACGTCGTACACCTTCACCGTGGACAGTCCCGTGTCGACCGGTTCGAAGCGGGCGTCCAGATCGTGCTCGCGGGTCTCCTGGAGGGTCTTGGACCAGAAGGCGTCGAAGTCCTCGGGCTCGGCGGAATCGCTGCGGTACGCGCGGAGTTCGTCGAGCGGAAGGTCGAACAGGGCCATCGGTGACCGCCTTTGTGAAGTGTGGGTGCGGATGATCACACCGTACGTGTGACATCGGAGGACTCGCCAGGCTCGTGCGGCGCCCCGCGCCTACCATGGCGGCATGTCGTCTGCCGTGGATCTGCTGGTCAAGGACGCCGAACTGCTCGTCGTGGACGGCGAGCGGGAGATCCCGGGCGGCTGGGTCGCCGTCACGGGTGGTCGGGTCACCGCCGTCGGCGTGGGAGGAGCCGAGCCCGAGGCGCTTACGACCGTCTCGGCCGCCGGGCGGCTCGTCACCCCGGGCCTGATCAACACGCACCACCACATCTACCAGAACCTCACCCGCTCCTACGCCCCCGCCGTCAACGGCACCCTCTTCGACTGGCTGACCACCCTCTACCCGCTGTGGGCGGGCCTCGACGAGGAGGCCGCGTACGTGTCGGCGTACGTCGGTATGGCGGAACTCCTCATGGGTGGCTGCACCACATCCTCCGACCACCTCTATGTGCATCCGCGCCCCTACCTCGTCGACGCCGAGATTCGCGCCGCCCGCGACATCGGCTTCCGGTTCCACGCGACCCGCGGTTCGATGACCCGCTCCGTCGAGGACGGGGGACTGCCGCCGAGGAGCGTCACGCAGAGCACCGACGAGGTGCTGGCCGACAGCGAGCGGCTGATCAAGGCCCACCACGACCCGGAACCGGGCGCGCTGATCCGGGTCGCGCTCGCCCCCTGCTCGCCGTTCTCGGTCACCAAGGACGTGATGACGGCGACCGCGGAACTCGCCGAGCGGTACGACGTCCGCCTGCACACGCACCTCGCCGAGGACCGCGACGAGGACACCTACTGCCTGGAGACCTACGGCTGCCGGCCCGTCGAGTACTTCGAGGACACCGGGTGGATGAGCGACCGCACCTGGGTCGCGCACTGCATCTACCCGAACGACGACGAACTGCGCCGCCTCGCCGCCGCGGGCGTCGGTGTGGCGCACTGCCCCAGCTCCAACATGCTCATCGGGGGCGGCACGGCGAGGGTGAGGGAGATGCGCGAGCTGGGCCTGCCGGTCGGTATCGGCTGTGACGGCTCCGCTTCGACCGATCACGCCTCGCTGTGGATGGAGACGCGGGGTGCGCTGCTCCTTGGGCGGTATCGGGGCGGGCCGGGTGCGATGACAGCGCGGGACGCCCTCGACATCGCGACCCGGGGTTCGGCGCGGTGTCTGGGCCGGGCTGACGAGCTGGGGCACCTGCGGCCGGGGGCGTGTGCCGACCTGGTCGTCTGGGACCTGCACGAGGTCGCGCTGGCCGGGGCGGTGAGTGATCCCGTCGAGGCGTGGCTGCGGTGTGGGCCCGCACGGGCGTGGACGACCGTGGTGGGCGGGCGGGTGCTGGTGGAGCGGGGCGAGCCGGTGCTGGCG
>NZ_JBXVPZ010000062.1:0-31521 GCF_057961495.1 Streptomyces sp. P5F9
GGCCCCCTTGTCCGGGCCCCTCCCCCGGCCCTACGGTCAACTCACCAAACACGGCCGTGTGCCCGAGTGGTTCAGGGACTCGCCTGCAAAGCGAGTTACGCGGGTTCGATTCCCGCCACGGCCTCTACAAGTAGGTCTGACCAGTATGTTTCACGGTCTGACGGAACTCTCAAGGTCTGGAACTCCCGTCCGGAACGGGGCTAGGTCCCTTGCCTTACCGTGGCGCCATGACTGATCACTCCGAAGCACCTGTCACGCCCGTCGAGGCCTATGAACCCCCGTACTACGTGGCCGTGTTCAGCACAGTGCGAACCCAGGAGCAGAGTGGCTACGGCGAGACCAACGCGCGTATGGAGGAGCTGGTGAAGGACATCCCCGGGTACCTCGGGATGGACCACGCTCAGACTCCGGGTGGGCTGGGCATCACCGTCGGGTACTTCCGCGACGCCGACGCCCTCACGGAGTGGCGGACCGACGCCGAGCACCGCGCGGCGCAGAAACGCGGGCGGGACCAGTGGTACGAGAGTTACACGCTGCATGTGGCGAAGGTGGAGCGGAGCCACGGGTTCGTGCGGGCGCAGGTCCCGCAGGACCCGCAGAGCCCTGCGGCGGGCTGACCGGCCGAAGTCCTGGACCGAAGACCCGGAAATCGTACGCGCGTGCGGCGATCAGACCCTATGATCACTCCGCCCCGGCGTCCGCCGCGGCCGCGCACGCCTCCGAGACAGGCCGAAGTCGATGACGAGTACCGCCCGTAAAGCTCCCCGGATCCTTGCCCGCTCCGCGCAGGTGGCGATAGGCGTGACCGCCGTGGCGGACGTGTTCCGCGCGGCGGCGGTCCGGGATGACCACCTGCACCGCACGGGCGCATCCGAGGCCGGCTTCCCCTCCATGGTCTTCGTCTATCTGATGACTCTCGCGATCGTGCTGTTCCTCGTGTGGCTCGCCCAATCCCGGGGCAACGCCCAGGAGTTGGCGCCCGAGGCCTCGGTTCCGAGCCGGGGCCGGACGATCGGCATGTGGTTCGTTCCGTTGGTCAACCTCGTTGTCCCTCGCGGGATCGTCCTCACCATCGGACGCGCGAGCTCCGCGTCCTGGGAGGAGAAGCGGGACACGCTCCTGGTGAACGCATGGTGGGCCACCTGGGTCGGGCACGGGCTGGTGCTCACGGTCGCCAGCCGGATGGCCCCGGGTTCGATGGCCTTCCTGGTGGTGGAGGAGGCGCTCATGATCGCGGCGGCCGTACTGGCGGGGCTCGTGATCGAGCGCATCACGGCGTCGCAGAGCGCCGCACTCGATGCCGCCGTTCCCGCCGAGCCCCTCGCCCAGGCCTGAGGTGCCACCCTTCTCTTCCCTCGGTTGAACACCCCCAAGGCGCCTCTGAACACCCAGTAGCCGCCTCGGACTCAGGCCTCGCTCACAACCCGCGCCCGCCACAGATCCCGCAGCAGCGCGATCTCCGCCATGTGGTGAATGAACTCCAGGTTCGCCCCCGCCAGCACAGCTACGAACGGGTCGTCCGGGTCGGAGCCGTACGGATACTGGGAAAAGCCGACCACGTCCAGCTGGTCCTCCGTGACCGTGGCTACGGCCGCTCGCCAGCGGTCGATCACCGGCCAGAAGCGGTCCAGGGTCAGGGCTGCGGAGGGGCTGAAGTCGACCATCTGCTTGGGGTCCTGGCGCCGCTCACCGAACGCCCACTCCCACGCCCCCGCGAACTGGAAGTGCAGATGTCCCAGGCGCCACGCGATCGTCGTGATCGGTGTCGTGTCGGGCTCCGGCTGGCCCTCGTGGGCGAGGACCTCCTCCACGCGTTCGACGGTCACGCTCCAGTCGTCGGCGATCTTGGCGACCGTCATGCCGTCGGCGGCCTGGCGGGCGACCTCCGCGTACTCGCTCGCCGGGATGTCCGCCGCGCCCAGGTCGAGGACCCACTCCCCCGGTCCGAACGCCCTCGGTGTCACCGCCTCACTCCGGCGTCGGAGTGACCAGCAGTCGGGCGCCGGCTCCCACAGGTACTCCTCGTCGCCGAGCCCCTTCAGCCGGACCTGGGCCATCTCCCGGGCCTTGTCGAACTGCTCCAGCAGCAAGCCCAGTCGGTCGGGCCGTGTGCGCTCGGTCTCCATGCTTGGTCCCCTCGCCCGTGCCGTCTCCTACCCCGCCCGCCTCGTCCTGGAACGCCTCCGTCCAGTAGTGCGGGTGATCGCGGCCGGCCCCCCGGCGCCCCGCCACCGTCGGGTCCACCGTCGACAGGGTCTGGAGCATCGTCGTCGCCAACTGGTCGTACGCCTCTGCCGTCAGCTCGCCGGAGAGGTCCGCGTCGATCGCCTTCTCGCGGTGGAGCAGCCAGAGGGTGAAGGCCAGGGTCGAGACGTCCGTGTTGAGGGGAGCCAGTGTCGCCTCCGGCTCGCTCCACGTCAGGATCTCGCCCGTCGCGCCGTCCACCACCAGGCTGTTGTCTTCCATGAGGTAGCCGAGGCGGATCAACTGGTCGGCGCGGGGCGGGAGTTCCCCGGCGGGCTCGTCCTCGTAGAACTCGGTGAGGGTGGGGAGCGGGACGTCCGTGTCGAGGTGGAAGAGGAACGCGTCCTCGGGCAGGCCGGTCTCGCGCAGGAAGCGGCGGGTCGGCTCATGGGTGACGGTGGCGGGGAAGTCGACCTCCTCGAAGCGGGCGACCGCGCCCTGGCCGAACTCCTGGTCCAGCAGACGGGCCGGGATGTCGAGGGTCAGCCCCGATGTCGTGCCCGGGCCCGCGACCAGGGCGAGCGGGCGGATCAGGGCCGCCGCCTTCCAGAACGGGGGCACCTCGCCGTCCGTCTCCGACTCGAACACCGCGAGCAGCTGCCGTGATGCCTCCGCCGCCGTCTTGGTGCCGTGCCGGCCTTCGTAGGACGCGAACTGGCCGCGCAGGTCCGTCAGTTCGTCCGTGGTCGTCGTGAAGCGGGCCAGCGTTTCGATCGACGGGGCCAGCGGGCCGGTCTCCATCAGATCCGGGCGGTCGTGGAAGAAGTACGTCGTCGCGATCTCGCCCGTCTCGCCGTCCAGCAGGATCGACTCCGCCTCCCCGCCGTCGGGCCCCCAGAGCGCGCCTATCACCAGCTGGTCCCGGAGCTCCTCCGCCAGCGGCGCGGGGTCGCCCAAGGAGTCCGCCACCGTCCGCAGGCCCTCCCTGCGCAGCTCCTCGAACGTCAACAGGCCGCTGTCGCCCGGCAGTCCGGGACCCGTCAGCCAGCGGCGCGTCGACTCGTGCGTGATGTACGGATCGAGGTCGTCCTCGGTCAATGTGATCATGGTCGCCGTAGAGCCGGCGTCGGTCCTGCTCATTGTTCCCCCGTGCATGAATCTTCCCCGTGTGGCACCGGTGTTCCGCTGTCGTCCCCACTGCCCAGAACACTACGCGGCACCACTGACAATGGCCCTGACCAGCGAAAACGCCTTGCGGAGCCGGGAGGACGCGAAACGTCCGAGACGTCCTCACCTCATCAGACGCTCAAACCACCCGCGAACGTTCCCGTCCCTCGACGATCGCGTCCACCGTCTCCCCCACCGTCAGCCCGGAGGTGTCCAGCCACAGGCCGATGCGCGGGGTCTCCGTCCGCAGCCCGCGGTCCAGTTCCTCGACCGTCCACGCGCCGTAGCCGGTCTTCGCCCGGCCCGCCTCCCGTGCCGTCACGGTCGCCGGGGTCGGTGCGAGGACGATCACGTGCAGCGGGCGGGTGCGGATCAGGTCGACGTACGCCGGCAACTCCGCGCCCAGCACCACGTCCTGGACGACCGCGGTGAACCCGGCCTCCGCGTACGCGTCCGCCGTCGCCGCCGACAGCCGGTACCGCAGCCGGAGTTGGGACTCCCCCTCCCCGCCCGCACCGGGGACGTACTCCTCGCGCCCCGAGACGACCATCCGCCGGAAGACGTCACCCCGGACGTGCGCCGCCCTCGGCAGCCTCTCCGCCAGCGCCTGCGCGACCGTCGACTTGCCGGAGGCCATCACGCCGGTGATGAGGACGACCCCCTCGAACACCGTCACGCACCAGCCTCTCAGTGCCCGTACTGGCCGTACTGATCGGTCGTCGCCGTCACCACCGCCGCCTGCGGGCGGATCGGCAGCCGGTTCACCGGACGGCCCGTCGCCGCGCGCACCGCGGACGCGATCGCCGCCGGGGACGTGACCACCGGCACGGCGCTGACCGCCTTCGCCCCGAAGGGGGCGACCACGTCGCGCTCCTCGACGAGCTTCACGATCCGGATGTCGGGGGTGTCCAGGGCGGTGGGCAGCGCGTAGCCGGTGAGGTCGGGGTGGCGGATCAACCCGCGCGCGGTGCGCAGGTTTTCCGTCAATGCGATGCCTACGCCCTGGGTGACGCCGCCCTCGATACGGGCGACCAGTTGGGTCGGGTTCAGGATCCGGCCGACGTCCTGGGCGAGGGCCAACTCGACGACCCGTACGGAGCCGAGTTCGATGTCCACGTCGACCACCGCGCGAATCGCGCAGAAGGCGAGCCCTACGAAGGCGTCGCCCTGGCCCGCCTCGTCCAAGGGCTCGGTCGGGTGCGGGCGGCACTGGGCGGTGGCCCAGAGTTCCTTGCCGTCCAGGGCCTCGGTGACGGTCGTCGAGAGGACGCCGTCGTAGGAGGTGATCTTGCCGTCGGTGATCTGGAGCAGCTCGGTCGACATCCCGAACTTGTGCGCCAGGGGCTGGAGGAGCTGGGTGCGGACCATTTTCGCGGCGCGTTCGACCGCGCCGCCGGAGACCCAGGTGTGGCGGCTTCGGCAGCCGGGGCCGGCCGGGGGCTGATCGGTGTCCACGGGGGCGACGTGCACCTCGTCGATACCGAGGGTCTCCTGGACGATCTGGCGGGCGAGGGTGGTGAAGCCCTGGCCCGTCTCGACGGCCGCGCACAGCACCGTGGCGATGCCGTCGTGGACCTTCACGGTCGCCGTGGAGACCTCGTCGGCGCCTTCCGCGCCGAGCATGTGCACCATGCCGAGGGCGTAGCCGACGCCCCGGCGCACCGCGCCCGGTTCGCCCGCGCCCTCGGGACCGCCGGGCAGCAGCCACTCGTCCTCGGGGGTGTCCTTGGGGAGCTGCGGCAGCGGGAAGTCCCGCACGGCCTGGAGGAGTTCGGCGACCGGCGCCGGGCAGGTCACCGTCTGGCCGGTCGGGAGGACGTCACCGGTGGCCATGGCGTTGCGCAGGCGCAGCTCGGCCGGGTCCATGGCGAGCTTCTTGGCGAGCTTGTCCATCTGCGCCTCGTAGGCGGCGCAGACCTGCATGGCGCCCTCGCCGCGCACGTGCCCTGAGGGCGGGTTGTTGGTGCGCACGGCCCAGCCCTCGATGAAGGCGTTCGGGACGACGTACGGGCCGCAGGCGAAGGAGACGGCGGCGGCCAGGGCCTCCGAGGAGGTGTCGGCGTAGGCGCCCGCGTCGAGCAGTACCTGGGCCTCGACCTTGACCAGCCTGCCGTCCTCGTCGGCGTGGTGCCGGTACCGCAGGAGCGTGGGGTGGCGGTGGGTGTGGCCGAGGAAGGACTCCTCGCGCGTGGCGGTGAGTTTGACCGGGCAGCCGGTCTTCAACGCCAGTAGTCCGAGCGGGAGTTGGAAGCCCTGGTCCTCGCGGTCGGCGGTGGCCCCGGGGACGCCGGTGACGACGACCTTCACGCGGTCGGACTCCAGGCCGAAGCAGGCGGCGGCCGTGTCGCGGTCGTTGTGCGGGTCCGTGGAGGCGATGTAGAGCTCGACGCCGCCGTCGGGGCGGGGCACGGCGAGACCGGCCTCCGCGCCGATGGGGGCGGGGTCCTGGCGGCCGATGCGGTACAGGCCCTCGACGACGATGTCGGCGGTCGCGTCCGGGTCTCCGTGACGCAGCGGGATGTGCCGGATCAGGTTGCCGTCGGGGTGCAGCGGTTCGGCCTCGAAGGCCTGCTCGGGGTCGGTCACCGGGTCGAGTACTTCGTACTCGACCATGATGGCGGCGGCGGCCATCCGCGCGGTGTCCGGGTGGTCGGCGGCGACGGCGGCGATGGGCTCGCCGTGGTGGCGCACGACCTCGGAGGCGAACACCGGGCGGTCGGCGGTGCCCCGGCCGTAGCGGTCCCGGCCCGGCACGTCCTCGTGGGTGATGACGGCCCGTACGCCGGGCATGTCCCGCGCGTGGGACGTGTCGACGGACACGATGCGCGCGTGCGGGTGCGGTGAGCGCAGGACGGCCGCCCAGAGCAGGCCCTCGGCCCACAGGTCGGCCGCGTACGGGAAGGTGCCCTCGGTCTTGGCGCGGGCGTCGGCGGCCGGGAGCGGGGCGCCCAGGCCGTGGCCCGGCAGCTCCGGGGCGGGCGCGGCCTCCGTGGTCGCGGTGGCGGCTTCGTTGCTCACGCCTGACCTCCGTCCTGGCCGTACACCTGGTCCTGCGTGCGCGGGGACTCGAACGCCGACTGGTGGACGCCACCGCCCCCGGGACCCGCCTGGTGGGGAATACGCGCCTCGTCGCCGTCCGACTCAGGTTCGGCGGCAGCGGCGTGCGCCTCACGCTCGGCGACGACTTCCTGTACGGCGTCCAGGACACCCCGGTAGCCGGAGCAGCGGCACAGGTTGCCGCACAGGGCCTGGCGCGCCTCCAGTTCGGTGGGCGCGGGGTTGCCCTCCAGGAGGTCGTGCACGGTCATCGCCATGCCGGGCACGCAGAAACCGCACTGCACGGCACCGCACTTGGCGAGCGCCCGCTGCACGTCGGAGGGCTGTCCCTCGACGGCGAGACCCTCGACCGTACGGACCTCGGAGCCGGCCGCGGTGACGGCGGGCACCAGGCAGGAGGCGACGAGCCGTCCGTCGACCTGGACGTTGCAGGCGCCGCACTCGCCCTGCGAGCAGCCGTCCTTGGCGCCCGCGAGGCCGAGGCGTTCGCGCAGCACGTAGAGCAGCGACTCGCCGATCCAGGCGTCGGTGACGGGCCGGTCGGCGCCGTTGACGCGCAACACGTAGGAGGCGAGCGGGTGTTCCTCGCCGGGGATCTTCGGGTCCGGCTCGGCGGCCTCGTCCGGCGCGTCGGGCTCGACGGCCGTCACGGGCGCCTCAGCGGCCTCCGGGGCGTCGTCCACACCCTCGGCCGCATCGACCGCCGCGGACGCCCCAGCGGGCCCCTCAGCGCCGTCCGCGGCCCCTTCGCCGGAGTCGCCCGCCCCACCGCTCCCATGAGCCGACTGTGCGTCGTCCACGGCGAGTTCGGCGGCGGTGTCGTCGTGGCGGTCGGCGCGCGCGTCGCCGTAGGGGTCTCCGGGGGCGTCGGAACGGGTGTGCGCGTACGGGTCGCCGGGCTCGCCGTACGGCTGCCGGGTCGCCTCGGCGGGCGGCCGGGTGGCGGCCCGCGCCGACACCTCGCCGGCCGGGTGCGTACCGGGCCGGTCGGCAGGATGCTCCAGGCCGCGTCCGTCGGTGTGCTCGCCGGGCCGCTCCACGACATCCGCGCCGGACGCCTGCTGCGCCCAGTTCTGGCCCGCGCCGTCCGTGGCCCAGGGCGCGGGCGCGCCCCCGGGCAGGGTGGCCGGCGGGGTGCCGCCCCACTGCTCGACCAGGGCCGAGGTGGTGAACTCACCCGATTCGTCCGGGAGATCACCACCGGCGACGGGGATCGACCACTCGCCGGTCACGTCGCGGCCGGGAGCGGCGCCCGCGTCCGGGGCGTTGGTGTCCTGGAAGGTCCACTGGCCGGTGGACCCGGGGCGGTACGAGAACTGGTCGCCCCCGGCCGTCCCCTGCTGCGGTACGGCGTTCGGGTCGGGCCACTGGACGCCCTCGGCAGGCACCGCCCAGGAGCCGGTGCCCGAGGGGTCGGCGTCCGGGGCGGGGGTGGCCTCTATGGGCGGCGGCACATAGCCGTGACCCGGGGCGGCCAAGAGGGCGTCGATGCCCCCTTCGGGGAGTTTCACGAAGGCCGTGGCGCCGTCGTCGTAGTCGCCCTGGGGCAGCGGGTCCCAGCGTCCGCCGCCCTGAGGGGTGCCCTCTCCGTGCTGTTCGTCGGTCACGACAGCGCCCTCCCGAGTGCTCGTCGGGCCAGTGCGGCGACGGTGCGCCGCAGGTGCAGTACCGCGGGCGGAAGCTGCTCCACGGAGCCGTCCTCGGCCGGTACCGGGTCGGGGATGCAGGCCGCGGCGACGTACTCCCCGAAGGCGCTCAAGGCCTCCGGGACGATCGTGCGGCTGTTGTCCCAGTCGATCAGCCGGGCCACCCACTGTTCGGCGTCCAGCGGTCTGAGCGGCATCGGCGCTATGGCCCCGACGGCGCACCTGACCCCGCGCCGGGCGGGGTCGAGGACGACCGCGACGGACGCGACCGAGCGCCCGGGTCCTGTCCTGCCGGTGGCCTTCAGGAAGACCTGCGGGGCGTGCAGCAGCGGCACGCGCACGAAGCCGATGAGTTCGCCGCCGCGCAGCATCTCCACACCGGCCAGGAGGTGCGACACCGGGATCTCCCGGCGGGCTCCGTCCTGGCCCGCGATGATCAGCGTCGCCTCCAGGGCGGCCAGTACGGGCAGCGCGTCACCGGTGGGCGCGGCCGAGGCGATGTTGCCGCCCAGGGTGCCCGCGTTGCGGATCTGCGGCGGACCCGCGGCACGCGCGGAGGCGGCGAGGGCCGGGATGAGCGCGGCGAAGTCGGGGCGGCCCATACGGGCATGCGTGAGGCCCGCGCCGAGCAGCGCGTGCCCGTCCTGGTACTGCCAGCCGCGGATCTCGCTGATCCGCCCGAGACCGACCAGCGCGCTGGGCCTGAGCTGGCCCGAGTTGACGGCCGCCATGAGGTCGGTGCCGCCGGCCACGGGAACGGCCGTGGGCAGGGCCGTGAGCGCCGCCACGGCCTCGTCCAGCGTTGTGGGCAGCGTGACGGACTGCCCCGCCTGCGGTGCGTGCGTGGTCAAACCGGCTGCCCCTTCCCGCTGCCCCACCTGGTCCCACCTGTTGCTGCCGTACGGTACGTGCTGACAGGGCGGACGTGGCAACTCTGGCACATCTTCGCAAGACCCGAGCGCGGGGGTCCGCTAGGAGGCATTCGCCCGCCTCACCAGGGAGATGGTCCGTTTTCGTACGGCATCACCGGTACGCGCGGATTGCCACTCAACGGTGACTCCTGGGGGCTTTCTCCCTTACGGGTCCTACGCGTTCGGGGGCGGGCCGTCCTGGGGTCGGCCGAGCACTCCGGGGCGCCGCTGCCACGGCAGTGGTCCCGTGGGCGGACGGTAGGCGACACCCAGGGCGTCGAGTCGCGGGTAGTGGGCGGTCATCCGGCGCTCGAAGTCGGCGAAGTCCCGTTCCGCGGGCGCCGGAAGAGCGCTCCAGGCGACCTCGGCGAAGGCCGCGAGCCGGGGGAACGTCTGGTAGTCCACGCGCGCGTGGTCCTCCATCACCTCGGTCCACACGTTGGCCTGTGTGCCCAGCACATGACGGGCCTCGTCCTCGCTGAGCTGCTCGGGAACCGGCTCGAAACGGTAGACGTCCTCCAGGGTGCGCACATGGGCGATCGGCACCGGCTCGTCCTCACCGGGGGCCTGGCGCCAGTCCAAGTACACATACTGCTCAGGACACATGACGACGTCGTGCCCCGCGCGGGCGGCGGTGATCCCGCCCTCGTAACCACGCCAGGACGACACGACCGCCCCGTCCGCGAGCCCGCCCTCCAGGATCTCGTCCCACCCGACGAGCCTTCTCCCGCGCGCGGAGAGCCACTTGTCGAAGTGTCCGATGAACCACGACTGCAACTCGTCCTCGTCCGCGAGCCCCAGTTCCGCGATGCGCGCCTGCGCGGCCGGCGACTGCTTCCACTGGTCCTTGAGGCATTCGTCACCGCCGACGTGAATGAACTCCGAGGGGAACAGCTCCAGGAGTTCCTCGAACACCCCCTCGTAGAAGCGCAGGGTGTTGTCAGTGGGGGCGAGTACGTTCGGGTTGATGCCCCAGGTGTCCCAGACGGAGAGGGATGTGGTGTCGATGACATCGGTGTTGCCGAGTTCCGGATACGCGGCGATGGCGGCCTGCGAGTGTCCCGGTACGTCGATTTCGGGGACGACGGCGATATGCCGCTCGGCGGCGTAGGCGACGATCTCGCGGATGTCGTCCTGCGTGTAGTAGCCGCCGTGGGGCTTGTCGTCCCACAGCGGTGAGGCACGGTGGCCGAATTTCGTGCGCGCCCGCCAGGAGCCGATCTCGGTCAGCTTCGGGTACCGCTTGATCTGTACGCGCCACCCCTGGTCGTCCGTCAAGTGGAAGTGGAAGACGTTGAGTTTGTGCGCCGCCATGAGATCCAGGTAGCGCAGGACGCCTTCCTTGGGCATGAAGTGCCGGGCTACGTCGAGCATGAGGCCGCGCCAGCCGAAGCGGGGAGCGTCCTGGACCGTGAGGTAGGGGACGGACCAGGTGCGATCACGGTCGAGCGGAGCCTTGCGATACGCGTCGGGACCGAGGAGTTGACGCAGCGTCTGGGCACCCCAGAACACACCGGCCGGACTGCCGCCCTCGATGAAGATCCCGTCCGAGTCGCTGACGAGGCGGTACTCCTCGGGGCCGAGCGCGTCGTCGAGTTGAAGCCCGATGCCGCCGTCGCGGGCGTCGTCGAGTTCCCGCCCCTCACACAGCGCCAGACCGGTGGCCTGCTGGAGCACGGTGCGCAGCCAGTTGCCGACGCCCTCCGTCCCGTCGCCGGCGTAGAGCTTGGAGCGCTTCGTCAGCCGCACCTCGCCGGAACCGGCGGCAACACTGCCGGGCTGAGGAATCAGTTCGGTCACGTCAGTCCTTAACCGCTCCGCCCAGCCCCGAGACCAGACGTCGCTGTACGAGTACGAAGAACACCAGCACCGGAATCGTCATCACCGTGGAGGCCGCCATGACCCCGCCCCAGTCAGGATCGTCGGGCTTGTAGAAGACGAGGAGGGCCATCGGCAGGGTCGACTGGGAAGTGTCGCTGATGATGAAGGACTTGGCGAAGAGGAAGTCGTTCCAGGCCGAGATGAAGGAAAACACGCTCGTGGCCACCAGCCCCGGGAAGACGAGCGGGAAAAGGATCTGCCACAGGAATCGCGTCCGGCTCGCACCGTCGATGTACGCGGCCTCCTCCAGCGCGTCCGGTACGGCTTTCACGAACCCCCGCAGCATCCAGATCGCGAACGGCAGCGAGAACGCGATCTGAGGCAGGATCAGCGACCCCAAGGTGTTCAGCAGCCCGAGCCCCCGCATGGCGAAGAACAGAGGGATCGTCAGCGCTTCCACGGGCACCATCTGGGCCACCAGGAACATGATCAGGAGGGTGGTCCGGAAGCGGAACCGGAATCGTGTCACCGCGGTCGCCGCGAGAAAGGCGATCAACGCCGAGACGATGACCACCGAGCACGCCACGACAAGGCTGTTGACGAAGTAACGGCCGAATTCCTGCTGCCCGAACACGCGCCGGAACGAGTCCAGAGAGGGCGCGAGCGTCCACGGCCGGGGCTCGCTCGACTCGATCTCCCCGGCCGGTTTGAAGGCGCTGAGCACCATCCAATAGAGGGGGAAGGCGACGACGACCGCGATCAGCAGCGCCGAGGCCTCGGCAGCGAGCCGCCAGGGCCGTCGTACAAGACCGCGAAGCAGGCTCACAGCTCCTCCCCCTGCCTGCGCAGCAGGCGCAGATAGACCAGCGTGACGGCGAGCAGCATCAGCAGCATGACGACACCGATCGCCGAGCCGAGGCTGTACTTCGAGGAGGCGAACGCCTGTTGATAGGCGTACACGTTCAGCACGAGGTTCTGGCCCGCGATGCCGCCACCGTTGGTCATGACGTAGATCTGGGTGAAGACCTTGAAGTCCCAGATGACGGACTGAATGGTGACGACGGTCAGGATCGGGCGCAACATCGGCGTCAGGACGGACCGCCAGATCCGCCACTGCGAGGCCCCGTCCAGAGCGGCGGCCTCCAGCACCTCGGAGGGCACGGCACGAATCCCGGCGTAGACCGTCACCATCACGAACGGGAAGGAGCACCACACCACTTCGAGCAGCACGAGAAAGAACGCGCTCAGCCGCCCGTACGTCCAGGAGTGGTCCCCGAGCCCGAGGATGCGGTTCACAGGCCCGAAGTCCGGGTCGAAGAGCAGCAACCACACCGTCGACCCGGTGACCGCGGGCGTAGCCCAAGCCCCGAGCGCAGCGAGCATCAACACAAGCCGAGGCAAGGCCCGCACCCGCGTGAGCAACACCGCCAGCGCACACCCGACAGCGAGCGTCGACACCACACACGCCCCCGCGAACAACACGGTGGCCACCAGCACTTGCCAGAACTGACTGTCCGAGAACAGCGCGGAGTAGTTCCCGAACCCTTCGAAGGTCGTCGGTTCCCCACCACTGACCTGAGCCTGCGTGTACTGGAAGAACGAGATCAACCCAAGCTGATAGATGGGGTAAACGAGCAGCCCACCAAGGACGACGAGAGCCGGGGCAAGATACAACCAAGGCGCACCCCCACTACCCAAGGGGCGCGGGGCTGTGTTTGATTTGCGGCTACCGCCGCGTGGGCGCGACAAGCCACGACGAACCCGCACCCGCGAACGCTCCACAACAACCGAGCTATTAGGCGCCACCGGTCAACCCGCGGAGCTGAACGCGTCGTTCATCTTCTTAGCCGCATCCTTAGAAGCCGCGGCCACATCCTTCTTCCCGCTGATGACTTCTTGCAGCATCGTCGGCAACACCAATGACGAGTCGATCTCCGACCAACCAGGCGACGCAGGCACGAACTTCGTCCCCGCGGCCAGGGTCTGAACGAACGGCTTCTCGAACGGCACCTTCGCCGCAGCCGCATCCCGCACGTCGGTGAACGTCGGCAGGAACCCCATCGCGTCGAACATGGCCGCCTGCGTCGCCTTCGAGGTGAGCTGCTCCATCAGGTCCACCGCCAGCGTGCGGTGCGACGTGCTCTTCAGGACACCGATGTTGTTGCCCCCGGCGAACGCGGGAGCGACCGACCCGGACGCGACACCCGGCAGCGGCACCACCGCGTACTTGCCCTTGACCTTGCCCGCCTCGACAGCCGTGTGGCTGAAGTCGCCCCCGATGGCCATCCCGGCCTTGCCGGCGGCGAACGCGGTGATCGTGTCGTTGCCGCCCATCACCGCGCACTTGGCGGCGGGACAGTTGTCGCTCGTGAACAGCGAGGTGTACGCCTTGATGCCCTTCTGGGCGGCGGCGCTGTCGATCGCGGAGGTGTACGAACCCCCCTTGGCCGTGGCGAGTTCGCCGCCGTTGGCCCAGACGAAGGGCATCGCGCCGTACGTGTACGCGCCGCCGACGACAAGGCCGTAGAGGTCGGACTTCGCCTTGTGGATCTTCCGGGCGGTGGCGGCCAACTCGGCCATGGTCTTGGGGGGTTGCAGGCCCAGGTCCTTGAAGACGTCGGTGCGGTAGTACAGGGCGCGGACGCCGACGTAGAACGGGGAGCCGTACATCTTGCCGTCGACCGTGACGGACTGCTTCGCGGTCGGGTCGGTGTCCTTGGCCTCGCTCCAGGCGCCGAAGTCCTTGGTGACGTCGAGGAGTCCGCCGTCGTGGACGTAGCCGGCCGTGTCGGTGTTGCCGTACTCCATGACGTCGGGCGCGGACTTCGGGTCGTTGAAGGCGGCCTTGACGCGCTGGGCGCGGGTGTCGATCGGGATGTACTCGACGTCGACCTTGGTGCCCTTGTGGGCCTTCTCGAAGGCCGTGACCACGGAGTCGACGACCTTCGCCTTCGGGTCGTTGCCGACCTCCTGGAAGAGCCACACCCGCAGGGTGCCGCTCGTCTCGTCCTTGTCCGAGGACGAGTTGTCGGAGGTCTGGGGCGCGCAGCCCGCCACGACGGCGGCGGTGGCCAGGAGTACGGCGAATCTGGGGGCGAGCTTCATGGAGCGTTCCTCCGGGAATCCGGGCGTGCGTTGCAACATACGCAATGGGCGTTTCGCTCTGCACAACACCACGGAGATTAAGGAGTAGATGAACGCGGCCACAAGAGGTCTCAACCACTTCGTGACACGCGAAAGGCCCTCGGGGCGCGCAAAAGCGCGCCCCGAGGGCCTCAGAAAGTCAGACCGGCAGAGCGGCTACTTGTCGCCGCCCTTGCCCTTGTCGCCGTCCCCGCCCGAGCCCATGGACTCGTAGATCTCCTTGCACATGGGACACACCGGGTACTTCTTCGGGTCGCGGCCCGGTACCCAGACCTTGCCGCACAACGCCACCACGGGAGTGCCGTCGAGGGCGCTCGCCATGATCTTGTCCTTCTGGACGTAATGGGCGAAGCGCTCATGGTCCCCGTCGCCGTGCGACACCTGGGGCGTCGGCTCTACGAGGGTCCCCGTACCAGTCCCGCGCTCGGGCTCAAGAGTGCTCATAGTGCCAAGGGTACTGAAGCCCACCGGCATCAGTTCCGCGAAGGGCCGTTCAGTTCGGGGATCAGTTCAGGGAAGCGTCGTCCGGATACGTCGCCACCATCGCCAGCTCGCTGCGCTGGCGGCGCAGCACCTCGCGCCAGAGTCTCTCCGGGGACGGCGAGGACACGTCACCGGGCTCCGACTCGACGACGTACCAGGCGCCCTCCACCAGTTCGTCCTCCAGCTGCCCTGGCCCCCAGCCCGCGTACCCGGCGAAGATCCGCAGCGAGCCGAGCGCCGCGGCGAGCAGCTCCGGCGGGGCCTCCAGGTCGACGAGTCCGATCGCGCCGTGCACGCGCCGCCAGCCGAGCGGGGCGCGTTCGCCGGCCGCGCCGCCCGGGATGACGGCGACGCCGAGGGCCGAGTCCAACTGGACCGGGCCGCCCTGGAAGACGACGCCCGGCTCGCCGGCGAGATCCGCCCAGCCCTCCAGGATGTCGCCGACGTCCACGGGCGTCGGGCGGTTGAGGACGACACCGAGGGAGCCCTCCTCGTCGTGGTCGAGAAGGAGCACCACCGCGCGGTCGAAGTTCGGGTCCGCCAGGGCGGGTGTTGCCACGAGCAACCGCCCTGTGAGCGAGGACACCTCGGTCATGCCTGACATGATCCCGCATCTTCCCCGTGATGGGGGAGGCAATGCGGGTACCGGAGTGCATGCAGCTCAGGGCGCACCGAAGCGTCCTCCGCGCACACCCCCACCCCGTGACCCCATGTGCCCGATTGGGAACGGTTCGTGTTGTGACACAGCTATGACGTAGCTGGGTACTCCTTGGGCTTACAGGAGGGGGGTGGGCGGCGATTACTCTGTCTCTTCGGCCCCTGCCCAACTCCACGGAACGCGAGATTCATGACCGTCAACGGCTCAGACGACGTACTGCTTGTCCACGGCGGAACCCCGCTTGAGGGCGAGATCCGTGTCCGCGGTGCGAAGAACCTCGTACCCAAGGCCATGGTCGCCGCCCTGCTGGGCAGTGAGCCAAGTCGACTGCGCAACGTTCCGGACATCCGTGACGTTCGTGTCGTACGCGGACTCCTACAACTGCACGGGGTGACGGTCCGTCCGGGTGAGGAGCCGGGCGAGCTGGTGCTCGATCCGTCGCACGTCGAGAGCGCCAACGTCGCCGACATCGATGCCCACGCGGGCTCGTCGCGCATCCCGATCCTGTTCTGCGGTCCGCTTCTTCACCGGCTCGGGCACGCGTTCATCCCGGGTCTGGGCGGCTGTGACATCGGCGGCCGGCCGATCGACTTCCACTTCGAGGTGCTGCGGCAGTTCGGCGCGAAGATCGAGAAGCGCGCGGACGGCCAGTACCTGGAGGCCCCGCAGCGGCTGCGCGGCACGAAGATCCAGCTGCCGTACCCGTCCGTGGGCGCGACCGAACAGGTGCTGCTGACGGCGGTGTTGGCGGAGGGTGTCACCGAACTCGCCAACGCGGCCGTGGAACCGGAGATCGAGGACCTCATCTGCGTACTGCAGAAGATGGGCGCGATCATCGCCATGGACACCGACCGCACGATCCGCATCACCGGTGTGGACTCGCTCGGCGGCTACACCCACGCGGCCCTCCCGGACCGCCTGGAGGCCGCGTCCTGGGCGTCGGCGGCGCTGGCGACCGAGGGCAACATCTACGTCCGCGGCGCGCAGCAGCGCTCGATGATGACGTTCCTCAACACCTACCGGAAGGTGGGCGGTGCCTTCGCGATCGACGACGAGGGCATCCGCTTCTGGCACCCCGGCGGCCAGTTGAAGTCCATCGCGCTCGAAACGGACGTGCACCCCGGCTTCCAGACGGACTGGCAGCAGCCGCTGGTCGTCGCCCTCACGCAGGCGACGGGCCTCTCCATCGTGCACGAGACGGTCTACGAGTCCCGGCTCGGCTTCACCTCCGCGCTCAACCAGATGGGCGCGCACATCCAGCTCTACCGCGAGTGCCTCGGCGGCTCGCACTGCCGCTTCGGGCAGCGCAACTTCCTCCACTCGGCGGTCGTCTCGGGCCCGACCCGCCTCCAGGGCGCCGACCTGGTCATCCCCGACCTGCGCGGCGGCTTCTCGTACCTCATCGCGGCGCTGGCGGCCCAGGGCACGTCCCGCGTCCACGGCATCGACCTCATCAACCGCGGCTACGAGAACTTCATGGAGAAGTTGGTCGAGCTGGGCGCGAAGGTGGAGTTGCCGGGCAAGGCGCTCGGATAAGCAGTCGCAGGAACAACGGCTGAGCAGTCGTACGTACGACGATGGGGCGGCCACCCTGACCGGGTGGCCGCCCCATTCGCGTTGCTTCAGCCTCGTACGCAAGCCCGTCGCGTACGCGAGGGACTACTTGCCCTTGGCGGCTTCCTTGAGCTTGCTGCCCGCGGACACCTTGACGCTGTAACCGGCGGGGATGTTGATCGGGTCGCCGGTCTGCGGGTTGCGCGCGGTGCGAGCGGCACGGTGGGTGCGCTCGAAGGTCAGGAAGCCGGGGATGGTGACCTTCTCGTCGCCCTTGGAGACGATCTCGCCGACGGTCTCGGCGAACGCGGCCAGAACGGCGTCGGCGTCCTTGCGGGTCACCTCGGCACGGTCGGCCAGCGCGGCCACCAGCTCACTGCGGTTCATGTTGTTACTCCCGTGTTCTTCTTGCCGTTTGAGGCGTGCCACGCGGCGGAGCCGCATATCGGGCACGGTGAAGCCGATGCTGCCAGGGACCTCGGTGAGTCCCCGGACCCGGGTCCGTCGTCCAGACCCTCGCGCCCGAAGACGCATCCTGCCCCTACCTGCGGCGGGAAAGCCAATCCGGCACCCGTAGGAGTCGCGAGAACACCCTTGGGAGTCACACGAAGAGCGCCACGCCCTCTGCGTGGTGACGCTCCGTCGGCTCCCGGCAGCGAGGGCCGGGCCTGGAAGGCCCGAAACCTGGCCGCCACGATAAACGGCCGCCGAAGGCCCCGGGTTCCGCGACGCGCCGGTGTGTCGGCGGCCGTGGCGATCCTCACAGCCACCGCACACACGCCGATCCAGGCGTTCTACGACGCGGAGGTCGCCGCCGAGGCCGCCGCCACTCCCGCCGCCTTCGCCGCCTCACGCACCGCGCCCGCGACCGCGCCGGCGACCTTGTCGTTGAAGACGCTGGGGATGATGTAGTTCGCGTTGAGCTCGTCCTCGGTCACGACGTTCGCGAGTGCGGTCGCCGCGGCGAGCATCATCTCCGTGTTGACGGTGCGGGACTGCGCGTCCAGCAGACCGCGGAAGACACCCGGGAAGACCAGCACGTTGTTGATCTGGTTCGGGAAGTCCGAGCGGCCCGTGGCGACAACCGCGGCCGTCTGGCGGGCGATCGCCGGGTCGACCTCGGGGTCGGGGTTCGCGAGCGCGAACACGATGGCGCCGTCGGCCATCGCGGCCACGTCGTCGCCGTCGAGGACGTTCGGGGCGGAGACACCGACGAAGACGTCGGCGCCGCGCACGGCCTCCTTCAGGGTGCCCGTGAGGCCGTCCGGGTTGGTGTTGTCGGCGATCCAGCGCAGCGGCGAGTCGGGCTTGGCGTCGACCAGGTCCTCGCGGCCGGCGTGCACGACACCGTGGATGTCCGCGACGACCGCGTTCTTGACGCCGGCGGCGAGCAGCAGCTTGAGGATGGCCGTACCGGCCGCGCCCGCGCCGGACATGACGACCCGGATGTCACCGATGCCCTTGCCGGCGACGCGCAGGGCGTTCGTCAGCGCGGCGAGCACCACGATGGCGGTGCCGTGCTGGTCGTCGTGGAAGACGGGGATGTCGAGGGCCTCGCGCAGCCGGGCCTCGATCTCGAAGCAGCGCGGCGCGGAGATGTCCTCCAGGTTGATGCCGGCGAAGCCCGGGGCGATCGCCTTGACGATCGCGACGATCTCGTCGGTGTCCTGGGTGTCCAGGCACAGCGGCCAGGCGTCGATGCCGGCGAACCGCTTGAACAGGGCCGCCTTGCCCTCCATGACCGGCAGCGCGGCCTTGGGGCCGATGTTGCCGAGGCCGAGGACGGCCGAGCCGTCGGTGACGACCGCGACGGAGTTGCGCTTGATGGTGAGGCGGCGCGCGTCCTCGGGGTTCTCCGCGATCGCCATGCACACGCGGGCGACACCCGGGGTGTAGATCATGGAGAGGTCGTCACGGTTGCGGATCGGGTGCTTGGACTGCATCTCGATCTTGCCGCCGAGGTGCATGAGGAACGTACGGTCCGAGACCTTGCCCAGGGTGACGCCCTCGATGCCGCGCAGCTGCGTGACGATCTCGTCGGCGTGGGCCGTCGAGGACGCCGCGATGGTGACGTCGATCCTGAGCTTCTCGTGGCCGGAGGCGGTCACGTCGAGGCCGGTCACCGAGCCTCCGTGGGACTCCACGGCCGTGGTGATCTGGGAGACCGCCGTTCCGCTCGCGGGCACCTCCAGACGGACCGTGATCGAGTAGGAGACGCTGGGCGCCGTAGCCATGGCCGACTTCCTCTGCTTTCACCGTTGAGCTGAGTACGCGCTCCGATGGTCGCACCTACTGCCGGGTAGGCGTTAGCCACCCCCGATTGCGAACGTTTTGTTCGCGAGAAAAAGAGGCCCCCGTCACTTTTCCCGTGACGGGGACCTCTCTGACAAGCAATGACACCGACCCGCCATGCTCGCCTCGCGGCAAGTGGTCGCTCTGAGCGACGAAGGTTGGGCCCGGGGGCTTGGATCGGGCCGGTGTCACATCCAGGCTAACAAACAGATCCCGTAAGACCATTCCCATCCCGAGAGTTCATGGAAAGCACCTCTCGATCACCCCTCGATCGGTCCCTTCAGTCGCGGAGCAGATCCGGCACCCCGTTCGCGTCCGGCTCGTCCCGCTCGGCGGAGACGACCGTCAGCTGCTGGGTCGCGCGGGTGAGGGCGACGTAGAGAACCCGCAGTCCGGCGGGCGACTCGTCGGCGATCTCCGCGGGCGAGACGACGACCGTCGCGTCGTATTCGAGCCCCTTGGCCTCCAGGCTGCCGAGCGCCACCACGCGGTCGCCGAGGCCGGTGAGCCAACGGCGGGCCTCCTCGCGGCGGTTCATGGCGACGACCACGCCGACGGTGCCGTCGACCTGGTCGAGCAGCCGGGCGGCTTCTGCCCGGACGGACTCCGACAACGAGTTCCGTACGACGGCACTGTGCTCATTGTTCGTAGCCACGAAACGGGGCTTCACTCCGGTCGAGCGGACCGCGGACGGGGACTCGGAGCCGGGCATCGCGAGGGCCAGGACCTTCGCCGCCAGCTCCGCGATCTCGGCCGGGTTGCGGTAGTTGACCGTGAGGGTGAAGCGGCGGCGGGGGCGGGAGCCGAGCGCCTCGTCGCGGGCCTCGGCGGCCTCGTCGGGGTCGGACCAGGAGGACTGGGCCGGATCTCCTACGACCGTCCAGGTGGCGTGCCGGCCGCGGCGGCCGACCATGCGCCACTGCATCGGGGTGAGGTCCTGGGCCTCGTCGACGATGACGTGCGCGTACTCGACGCGCTCCTGGGCGAGCCGCTCGGCCCGTTCGCGCTGCGACTCCTCGCGCGTCGGCATCAGCTCTTCGAGGCCGGTGAGCTGGTCCAGCGGGTCCAGGTCGCGCCGCTTGCGGGGGCGGGCCGGGGTGCCGAGGATCGCCTGGAGTTCGTCGAGGATGGCGACGTCGTGGACCGAGAGGCCGTCCCGCTTCAGGGCGCGGGCGACCCTGCAGACCTCGCCGGGGTTGAGGATGCGCCGGGCCCAGCGGCCGAGCTTGCGCTCGTCGGACATGGACTCCAGGACGGCGCGCGGGGTGAGTTCGGGCCACCAGGCGTCGAGGAACGCGATGAAGTCGTCCTCGCTCGCGATGTCCTCGTCGAAGGACGAGCGCAGTTCGGCGGCGAGTTCGGGGTCGGTGTGCCGGCCGGCCGAACCGGAGCGCTCCCACAGGGCGTCCAGGAGCAGCTTGCGGGCGCGCGGCCGCAGCATGTTGACCGGGGCCGTACCGCTGAGCGCGCTCTGCCGGACGCGCTCCAGGTCGGCGGCCTCCAGTTCGAGGCGGCGGCCGAACGCCACCACTCTGAGCCGGGACGGGGCTTCGCTCAGTTCCAGGGCGCCGCGCGCGGCCTTCCGCAGCACGCGGAGCATGCGGTACGAGCCCTTCGCGCGGGCCACGGCCGGGGAGTCGTACAGGGTGGCCTCGGCGCCGTCGACGAGCGAACCGATGGCCCGGATGGCGACCTGGCCCTCCTCGCCGAGGGAGGGCAGGACGCCCTCGGTGTACGCGACCAGCAGCGGGGTCGGCGAGACGATGAGGATGCCGCCCGCGTAGCGGCGCCGGTCCTGGTAGAGCAGGTAGGCGGCGCGGTGCAGGGCGACGGCCGTCTTGCCGGTGCCCGGGCCGCCCTCGACGTAGGTCACCGAGGCGGCGGGGGCGCGGATCACCAGGTCCTGCTCGGCCTGGATCGACGCCACGATGTCGCGCATGGTGTGGCTGCGGGCCTGGCCGAGCGCGGCCATCAGGGCGCCGTCGCCGATGACGGCCAGCTGCTCACCGTCGAGGAAGGCGGTCAACTCCGGCCGCATCAGGTCGTCTTCGACCCCGAGGACCCGCCGCCCCTTGGACCGGATGACCCGGCGCCGTACGACCCGCCCCGGATCGACCGGCGTCGACCGGTAGAACGGCGCGGCGGCGGGCGCCCGCCAGTCGATGACCAGGGGCGCGTACTCGGAGTCCAGGACCCCGATCCGCCCGATGTGCAGGGTCTCGGCGATGTCGGCGGTGCTGTCGTCCCGGACAGCGCCTTCGGCCGGTTCCACGGCGGTGTAGGCGCCGTCGGGTCCCTTCTTGCCGTCCTTGCCGAGCAGGAGGTCGATCCTGCCGAAGAGAAAGTCCTCGAACTCGTTGTTGAGCCGGTTGAGGTGGATACCGGCGCGGAACACCTGTGCGTCCCGTTCGGCGAGCGCGCCGGGCGTGCCGACCTGGCCGCGCTTGGCCGCGTCGTTCATGAGGAACTCGGCCTCGTGGATCTTCTCTTCGAGCCGCCGGTACACCCGGTCCAGGTGTGCCTGTTCGACGCTGATCTCCCGGTCCCGTAGTGAATCCTGGGCGGATTTGTCGGACACCGTGTCGAGCGCGGTCTCCTGTTGAGCCTGTGCGGCCACCGGGCCCCCTTCTTACGTGCTGGGCAGCCGTCAACCGTACGCGAAAGAAAGCCTCCGGAGCGAGGGGCCTGCCGAGTGGATCTTGACAAAGACGCGGGGCCCGGCACGCGCACCTGCCGCGTTCCGGACCCCACACACCACAGTGACCAGTTGCTACATGCTCACGCGTCCACTGCCACGAGCTTCTTGCCGTCGAAGGTCATGACCTCGAAGTGGTCGATCTCGTTCGGCGTGAAGGCCGCTCCGCCCTGGGCGTAGAGCGGGTTCTTGGCCTCCGTCTTCGTGGCGTTCGCGATGCCGTAACCCCAGGCCGGGACCGCCCAGGAGCTCATCGTCTCGCGTTCGCCGTTCTTGCCGACGGCGATCAGGGAGCACTTCAGGGGGCCCTTGACGTTCTTGAGCTCCACGACCCCGAGGGTGCCCCAGTCCTTCTTGGACATCGCCACGGTCGCGGTGACCTTGGTGCTCGCGTCCGTCGCCGTGACCTTGTCGGACAGCTTTTCGAAGGTGGTCTTCGCGGTGCCCACGGCCACCGAGCCGTTCTGGCCCGAGCTGTCGCCGCCGTTGGCCGCGATGACGGCCAGCGGTCCGGCGATGATCAGGGCCGCCGCGGCGGCGATCATGTAGAAGCTGCGCCGGCGCTTCTGGGCCCGCCGGTCACCGATGTCGTCGACCAGCCGCTCCACCAGTCGTGGACTGGGTTTCGCGGCCAGGGACTCGGCGATCGCGGGGGTGCCGGTACCCGGCAGATCCGCGAGCGCCGCCAGCATCGGTTCCATCCCGGCCAGCTCGTCGAGCTGCTGGGCGCACCATTCGCAGGTGGCGAGATGGGCCTCGAAAGCGGTTGCTTCGGCGTCGTCGAGAATCCCGAGGGCATAGGCGCCGACGGTCTCGTGTTCGTTCGAGCCCTGAGATCCCTGCATGGAACCAGGACTACCCGTTCCGTATCCCCCGTACATGCTCATGCCGTCACCCCCCGCTCCTCCAGAGCAAGCTTCATCGATCGAAGGGCGTAGAACACCCTTGAGCGCACCGTGCCACTGGGGATGCCAAGCGTCTCGGCCGCCTCATTGACGGTACGCCCCTTGAAGTACGTCTCGACGAGCACCTCCCGGTGGGCCGGGGTCAGGTCGTCCAGCGCGTCCGACAGTGTCATCAGCCACAACGCCTTGTCGATCTCGTCCTCCGCGGGGATGACCTCCAGCGGCGACGGGTCCACCTCCTGCGGCCGGGCCTGCCGGCTGCGGTGACCGTCGATGACGATGCGCCGTGCCACCGTCACAAGCCAGGGTCGTACCGATCCGGTCGCCCGGTTGAGCTGGCCGGCGTTCTTCCAGGCCCGGATGAGCGTCTCCTGCACCACGTCCTCGGCACGCTGCCGGTCCCCGGCGACGAGCCGCAACACATAGGCGAGCAAGGGTCCGGCGTGCTCTCGGTACAGGGCACGCATCAGCTCCTCATCAGGTTCCGAGGACTGGGACATGCGATGTCGGGCCCTCGGTGCGTGTTCATTGGCCACGACGGAATCCTTGCGCACGCCCACCTCCGGTGTCCGGGGGTTCCCCCAGTCGGTCGCTCATGGAGAGGTACGTGAGCGGGTGGGCGAGTGTTCAACGTGAGGCGACAGTTTTCTTCGGAGTGACGTGACGAGCGGGACATGAGTGCACATTCCCACCGTACGATCTTTACATTTCCACCACACGAGCAAGATCACGCGAGCTGCCCGGGCGACGCCGGAGTGAAACGCACTGTTGTCGAAATCACTTCGCCAAATGACGTCCCGTCACTCCACAGAAGCCGCATAAGGGATTCTCAGGCTCGGGCGAGCGCGGCGCGCCGCCGATGCCGGGCCACTCTTTCGCGGTTCCCGCACACCTCACTGGAGCACCAGCGCCGCCGGCGCCCCCGGGACGTATCCAGATAAACGATGGGGCAGTTGTCCCCTTCGCACTCCCTCAGCGAGGCCCGCGCGACGGGATCGGTGAGCAGTTCCACGGCGTCCCGAGCGATGACCGCGAGCAGTGCGTCGCACCCCGGCGGACCGTCCAACCGCCGCACCAGCACGCCCTCTTCATCGCGTACGGCACGAGGTGCCGGGGGTGCGGCGCGGGCGAGGTCGTTGACGCGGGCGAGGGCGAGGTCGTAGGGCCGGGTGTCGTTCGATGGCCTGCTGCGCACCAACTGCCCGATCTGCCCCCGCAGTTCACGGAACCCGACGAGCCAGGAGGAGTCGACGTGCGCGAGCGGGGTGGCCGCGGGGACGAGCCCGGAGCGGACGATCCACGCGCGGAGCGGCTCCGGCGCGTCGAGCCGTTCCTCGGGATGCGTGGTCGCGAGGAGATCCAGACAGATCCGCCCGGCGTCGAAACGCAGCTCGTACGGGGCCATGGTCGAACCCAGTGCCATGTGCCTGTCACCGCCTAGGGATTACCCCGGTCGTCGGTCGTGTCAGTCGTCGGGAGTCGGTGGGCTGCCAGTGAGGTGGGGCGCGGGAAACCGTTCTCTCTACAGTGCCTGCCCGCTCGCGCGGCCGTAACCCCTTGTGCGGGGCGCGCGTGGACATCGGTGTGGGAGGTCGCGTATGCGGTCGCGCGTCTCGGCGACGACCGGGGGTTCGTCGAGTCTTGGCGCCGGGCGGCGATGTTCAGCCCGTTAGGGGTCCCCCTCTGGGGGAGTTTGAGGGCGAGGCCCCTTCAGGGCCGATCGGGGGCTGGGGGGTGGAGCACCCAGGGACGCCCGCCCCCACGCCGGTTCACACGTCGGAGTACTTCGTGTCGGCCGCCGGATCCAACGCCAGCCGATACCCCCGCTTCACCACCGTCTGGATCAGCTTCGGAGAACCAAGTGCCGTGCGGAGGCGGGCCATCGCTGTTTCCACGGCGTGTTCGTCGCGGCCGGCGCCGGGGAGGGCGCGGAGGAGTTCCGCGCGGGCCACGACCCAGCCCGGGCGGCGGGACAACGCGCGGAGGAGGGACATGCCGGCCGGTGGGACGGGTCGTAGCGTGCCGTCGACCAGGACCGCGTGGCCGCGGATCTCCACGCGGTGGCCGGCGATGGGGAGGGTGCGGGCGCGGCCGGGGAGTTCCTGGCAGAGGAGCTGGACGAGGGGGCCGAGGCGGAAGCGCTCGGGCTGGACCGTGGCGATGCCGTGGTTCTGGAGCGGGAGCGCGGTGACGGGGCCGACGCAGGCCGGGAGGACGTCGTGGTGCAGGGCGGCGAGGAGTTCGGGCAGCAGGCCGCGGGTCTCGGCGCGGGACAGCAGCGACGCGGCGGCCGGTGCGCTGGTGAACGTCAGCGCGTCCAGGCCGCGGGAGACCGCGGCGTCCAGGAGCCGGTCCAGCGGGGCGATGTCCTCGGGCGGCATCCACCGGTACACGGGAACGACGACGACGTCCGCTCCCCCGGCCCGGAGCGACTCCACGAACCCGGGCAACGGTTCACCGTGCAGCTGGATGGCGACCCGGCGTCCCTCGACGCCCTCCTCAAGGAGCCGGTCGAGCACCTCGGCCATGGACTCGGAGGACGGCGACCACTCCTCGGTCAGCCCGGCCGCGCGCACCGCCCCTTTGACCTTGGGCCCGCGCGCGAGCAGTTCCACCCCGCGCAACCGGTCGAGGAGCGCCTCCCCGAGCCCCCACCCGTCGGCGGCCTCGATCCACCCCCGGAACCCGATGGCGGTCGTAGCCACTACGACGTCGGGCGCCTGGTCGATCAGCTCCTTGGTCGCGGCGAGCAGTTCGCTGTCGTCGGCGAGGGGCACGATGCGCAGCGCGGGCGCGTGCACGACCACCGCGCCGCGCCGCTGGAGCAGTACCCCCAGCTCGTCGGCGCGGCGCGCGGCGGTGACGCCCACGGTGAACCCGGAGAGGGGGCCGTGTTCCGCGCGATCCGGTCGCTGCTGTTCCTCGTGCATGGGTCTCGTCCCGAATGTCGTCGTACATGCAATGGTGCAGGGCCTACATGCCGAACGAGCCTGTCAACGGTGCGTGACAGGCTCGGTTCGGTTTTATGTCGCCGGTGTTACGTCACACCTCGGCATAGCTGAGCTGCGACTTCGCCTCCGATGCGGAAGCTTTGGCCTGGGCCTGGGCGGTGGGGCGGCGAAGGTATACGGCCCAGGTGACCCCGAAGCAGAGGGCGTAGTAGGCGAGGAAGGCGACGAACGCGCCGGTGCCGGAGCCGTAGGAGAGGAAGGACTGCCGGAAGGCGAGGTTGATACCGACGCCGCCGAGCGCGCCGAGCGCGCCGATCAGGCCCATGGAGGCGCCGGAGAGCCTGCGCCCGTACTTGGCCGCCTCGTCGCCTTCCAAACCCTTGGCGAGAGCCTTGGTCTGGAAGATGCCGGGGATCATCTTGAACGTGGAGCCGTTGCCGATCCCGGTGAGCGAGAACAGGACGACGAACGCGGTGACGAACAGCGGCAGCGACTTCTGCATGCTGGCGACGACCAGGACGGCGGTGGCGGCGGCCATGGCGACGTAGTTGTAGAGGGTGATCTTCGCGCCGCCGTACCTGTCGGCGAGCCAGCCGCCCACGGGACGGATCAGCGAGCCGATCAGCGGGCCGATGAAGGTGAGGTACGTGGCCTGCAGCGGCGTACGGCCGAACTGGTTCGTCAGCACCTGCCCGAAGGCGAAGCTGTAGCCGATGAAGGACCCGAACGTCCCGATGTAGAGGACGGACATGATCCAGGTGTGCGCGTCCTTCGCCGCGTCCTTGGCGGCACCGGTGTCGTTCTTGACGTTCTCGATGTTGTTCATGAAGAGCGCGGCGAGGACCGCGGCGACGACGATGAGCGGGATGTAGATCCCGAGCAGCACCCGCGGCCCGCCGTTCGCACCGATGACGGCGAGGGCCACCAGCTGGATCGCTGCCACGCCGATGTTGCCGCCACCGGCGTTCAGTCCGAGCGCCCACCCCTTCTTCCTCAACGGGAAGAAGGCGTTGATGTTGGTCATGGAGGAGGCGAAGTTGCCGCCCCCTATGCCGGCCAGCAGGCCGATCCAGAGGAAGGTGTCGAACGACGTCCCCGGCTTCATCACGACGAACGCGGCGATGGTGGGGATGAGCAGGAGGCTCGCCGAGATGATCGTCCAGTTCCGCCCGCCGAAGAGGGCGACCGCGAAGGTGTACGGCACCCGGACGACCGCGCCGACGAGCGTGACCATCGACGTCAGCAGGAACTTGTCGGCCGGTGTGAGCCCGTACTCGGGGCCCATGAAGAGCACCAGCACGGACCACAGGGTCCAGATCGAGAAGCCGATGTGCTCGGAGAGCACGGAGAAAACGAGATTGCGGCGGGCGACCTTCTCGCCGGTCTCCCGCCAGAAGGTCTCGTCCTCCGGGTCCCAGTGCTCGATCCACTTGCCAGTGGCTGTCATGACGCCTCCACGGTGCACTACGGGGTAACGAGCGGTGATGCATCCCGAAGGTAGGGAGGGCGCGTTTCCACGCTGTGGCTGTGAGTGACCGGAAGGGAACGTTGCTCTCACGGGCGGGGGGTGGGCGCGGTGAGGTCGTGGCGAGGTCGGTCGGCCCCGGACGGTTGCCCAGGTAAGTAGACCGTCGGGCCTGTCATGTCCAGTCGCGGGCACCCGGTGGTGGCACGGCCGGGCGCAGGGGTCCGGGAAGCTGTGTTCTTTTCTAACCGGTAAAAGGCCGGTTAGGGAGTTAGTTTGCGGACAGCTTCCCGACGCCCCCGGCCCGCCTCGGCTCGGCCCGGTCCCCCGTCCGGCCACAACCTCGGCCCCCGCTTGGCCGCGATGTCCTCGATCCACCCGAACGCAAGGATCGCCACCGCGATCAGCGGCCAGATCAGCAGGAACATCAGGAACGTGTCCGCCTTGTCGAGGAAGGCGGTCGCCCCCTCGCTCTCCATGAACGGCAGGTTGTACAGCTGGTCGAGGATCGGCACCGTCGCCATGATGAGGAGGTTGTGCCACAGGTAGATCGTGACGGCACGGTTGTTGGACAGCGTGACCAGCTTGTCCCACTTGGCCAACCGCCCCGGCAACGTCTGCCAGGACGGTGCGTACTGGAGCAGGATCACGACGACGCCGAAGGACCAGGCCGCCTGCGCGAGGGGGATGTCGTTCAAGTCCCAGCCGTCCGGGCCCAGATGACCTGACGCCCACCACAAGCCGAAGCCCATGATCAGGGTCGCGCCCGACACCGCGAGGTAGCGCGGGACCTTCTTCAGCACGCCCTCGTGGTGGGCGAAGCCCAGGACCCAACAGCCGCCGTACACCGCGAAGTCGGAGACCGCGTTGCCCGTCTCGCCGGGGATCGTGACCAGGCCTGTGCCCACAACTGCCGTCAGTGCCAAGGGTGCCAGCAGCGTTGCCCAGGGGACCCTGCGGAACGCCCACAGCAGCAGCGGCGACGCGATCACGAACCACAGATACGCCCGCAGGTACCACAACGGGCCCGCCGCCTGGTCCGCCCACGTGCTCTCCAACAGGCCCGACTCCGAACCCAGATGCTCGGGATACGGCGGGGCGCCGAACGGGACGACGTAGTCGAAGATCTTCGCCGCGCCCCACCAAGTGCCGCCCAGGTCAGGGTCCTTGAGGGGATTCCAGCCCATCCCGAACGTCATCACCAGCACCACCGCGCTGAACGCCCAGAGCGGGGGCAGCAGTCGCCGTAGCCGGCCCCTGATCACACCCAGCGCGGGACGGTTCAGCGAGCGGGCCATCAGCGAACCGGCCAGCGCGAACATCACGCCCATGGAAGGGAACAGGACCGACAGCCACGCCCAGCCGAAGAGGTGGTAGATGACGACCCGGACCAGGGCGATCGAGCGGAGGAGGTCGAGGTAGCGGTCCCGGCCGCCGCCCCCAGGCCCCTTGGCCTTCGTCGGTTCCGGTGCCGACTCCGGTTCCTGCTGCCGCTGTTGCGGAATCCCGTACGCCGGCGTCGATTCCGGATCCGGGTTCGTGCCCGTACCCGCCGTGTATCCGTGCGTCATGCCACAGTCCTCCGGTCACTCCTGTTGCCGCCACCACTGCGCGCACTCGGCACCGGACCCCCGGGCGCCTCCACAACCCCCGTCCGCCGCAGCTTCTGCCAGCGCAGGCGGCCTCCGGTGAGCGCGGTGATCCAGGACTGGAGCAGCACGACGTACATGAGTTGGCGGTAGAGGATCTGTTGCAGGGGCAGGGAGACGAGGTGGGTCATGCGTTCGCGGTCGAGGCGGAAGGCGTAGGCCGCGCAGAACGCCTGGATCGCCAACACGCCCAGCCAGGCCAGGAACGTCTTCTCCGTGGGGCCGAACACCAGGCCGTAGAGCAGGAACACGTCGATCAGCGGGGCCAGGATGGGGGCGATCACCATGAAGAGGGCGACCAGGGGGAGGCCCACCCTGCCGAAGCGGCCGGACGGGCCCCTGTCCAGCAGGGCGCCCCTGTGCTTCCAGATCGCCTGCATCGTGCCGTAGGACCAGCGGTAGCGCTGCGACCAGAGCTGCTGGACCGTCTCCGGCGCCTCGGTCCAGGCCCGCGCCTTCTCGGCGTAGACGACGCGCCAGCCGTCGCGGTGCATCGCCATCGTGATGTCGGTGTCCTCGGCGAGCGTGTCGTCGCTCATGCCGCCGACCCGTTCCAGCGCGCTGCGCCTGAACGCCCCGACGGCACCCGGGATCGTCGGCATGCAGCGCAGGATGTCGTACATGCGGCGGTCGAGGTTGAAGCCCATCACGTACTCGATGTGCTGCCAGGCGCCGATCATCGAATCCCGGTTGCCCACCTTGGCGTTGCCCGCGACCGCGCCGACGCGCGGGTCGCCGAAGGGCTGGACCAGCTCCCGTACGGTGGCCGGTTCGAAGACCGTGTCGCCGTCCATCATGACGATGAGGTCGCAACTCGCGTTCGCCAGGCCGCGGTTGAGGGCGGCCGGTTTGCCCGCGTTGTGCTGGCGTACGACCCGGACGTTCGGGAGGTCCATCGCCTCCACGATTCTCGCCGTGCCGTCCGCCGAGCCGTCGTCGACGACGATCACCTCGACGGGATGCTCGCTCGCCATGAGTGAACGGACCGTGTTCTCAATGCACTTGGCCTCGTTGTACGCCGGGACGAGGACGGTCACCGGTTCGGTCACCGGCGGTCCCCAGGCGAAGTTCTCGCGGCGCACCCGGCGGGCGTGGATGACGGAGAGCAGGAGCATCAGCGCGAAGCGGGCGATGACGAGGGAGCCGGTGATCGCCAGGCCCACCACCAGGACGCCCGTGATGTCGTCCGCGGCCTGGACCAGGAAGATCCACGCCTTGCCCTTCCACAGGTTGACGCCGGTCACCGGGGTGAGCGCGCTGGGCGCGCCGAGGGCCTCGGTGAGGTTGTCGAACCGGTAGCCCTTGGCCTGCATCTCCGGCAGGAACTTGTCGAGTGCCTGCACGGTCTGGTGGCGGTCGCCGCCCGAGTCGTGCATGAGGACGATCGCGCCCTTGCCGCCGCGCGGGGTGGCGTTGCTGATGATCTTCGCGACACCGGGCTTCTGCCAGTCCTCGCTGTCCGTGTTGTTGACGGCGGTGATGTAGCCGCGGGTGCCGATGTACTGGGTCACCGGCCAGGACAGGTTGTCCATCGCGTCGGCGGAGGACGAGTACGGCGGACGGAAGAGCGATGTACGGATGCCGGCCGCGCCGGTGATCGCCAGCTGGGTCTGGGACAGCTCCCAGTCGACGCGCTTCTTCGACTGGAAGGAGAGGTCGGGGTGGTTGAACGTGTGCACGCCGACCTCGTTGCCCTCCGCCACGATGCGTTCGACCAGCTCCGGGTAGCGCGAGGTCATCGTGCCGGTGACGAAGAAGACGGCGTGCGCGTGGTGCTTCTTGAGCACGTCCAGGACCTTGGGCGTCCAGGTCGGGTCGGGGCCGTCGTCGAAGGTCAGCACGATGTCGTGGTCCGGCACGTCCAGGCTGGTCGTACGGCCGCTGCGGGTGTCGATGACCGGGCCGCCGTCGAGGATCTTGTCCGGCACCTTGTCGGTGGCCGCCTCGGGGCGGATGCGGTGGTCGGCGAGGATCTCGCTGTGGACGTAGCCGCGCAGCATCAGCATCGCCAGCAGGGCGACGAGGAGGAGCATCGGCAGCAGGAACCGCATGGACAGTCGGCGGCGCCGGGGATCACGCGCCGCGCGGGCCCCAACTCCGCCTGCCGCTACCGGAGTTGATCCGTGTCGGCCGCCCGGGGCCTGGTTCGTGGCCTTGGGGCGGCGGTTGTGCGATGCCATCAGAGGATGTGCTCCGGGGTCGTGGATGGTGCCGGCGCCGGGTCGGACGGAGCGGCCGGCCCCTGCGCCACGGGCGACGGGGTGCTCGGGGCGTCGGCCACCGTGCCGGTGCCCGTCGTGGTGCTCGGGGTCGGTGTCGGGTCGGACGGCGCACTCGTGACCGTCGCCGGCGTCGAGGCGGGCGCGGACGAGGCCGGCAGCGAGGGCTGTACGACCGGATTGCTGGCGCCGCCGCCCGTCGGCGCCGTGGCGCTCTTGCTCGTGGACGGCTTGGGCGACGCGGACGCGCTCGCCTTGCTGCCGGGCTTCGCCGACGCGCCGGCCGTGCCGCTCACGCTGACGCCCGGCGACGGCGTCGTACCGTCGCTCGCCGTCGGAATGTTCCCCGGCGCCACACTGCCGCTGCCACCGGACGGCTGCCCCGACTCGGCGGGCAGCGGCGAGGTGTCGACCTTGCCCGCGGGCGCGTCGTCCTTCTGCCCCGGCACTGGCAGCCACGGCGCGTCCGAACTGCCGGACAGCAGCGTGACGACGATGACGACGGCGTACACCGCGCACGCGATGCCGACGGCCATACCGAACCGCCGGTACCTACGGCTGCGACGGCCGGACTCGTCGACGAAGACGGGCCGGTCGGAACCGTCGTTACCGGTGCCGGTGCCGCTCTTGCCCCCGGACTCCGCATGCCGAGCGGGCCCGTCGAGCTGGACGGTCACCTCGTCGGGATCGGCCGCTCCCCCTTCAATCCCCGTCCCCGTC
>NZ_JBXVPZ010000063.1:0-31072 GCF_057961495.1 Streptomyces sp. P5F9
GGACGGGAGCGGCGGAGGATGATCACGCCGATCGCGACCACGATGAAGGCGAACAGCGTGCCGATGTTGACCAGTTCGGCGAGTTCGCTGAGGCTCGTGAAGCCCGAGACGATCGCGATGATCACGCCGAGGAGGATGGTCGGCCGGTACGGGGTACGGAAGCGCGGGTGGACGTGGGAGAAGAAGCGGGGCAGGAGGCCGTCCCGGCTCATCGCGAAGAACACGCGGGCCTGGCCGAGCAACAGGATCATGCACACGGTCGTCAGGCCGATCGCGGCGCCGAAGCTGATCAGGCCCGCGAACCACGGGTGTCCGGTGGCCTTGAAGGCGTCGGCGAGCGGTGCGTCGATCGACAGCGAGCTGTACTTCTGCATACCGGTCACGACGATCGCGACGGCGACGTACAGCGTGGTGCAGATGACCAGTGAGCCGAGGATGCCGCGCGGCACGTCCCGCTTCGGGTTGCGGGTCTCCTCGGCGGCGGTGGCGACGACGTCGAAGCCGATGAAGGCGAAGAAGACCACGGAGGCGGCGGTGAAGATGCCCATGACGCCGAAGTTGGAGGGCGCCCAGCCGAACATCAGCTGGATGAGCGGGGCTTTGAGGTTGCCGCCCGCCTCCACGGCCTGCGACTTGGGGATGAACGGCTTGTAGTTGTCGGCCTTGATGAAGAAGGCGCCGGCGACGATCACCACGAGGACGACGGCGACCTTGATGGCGACGACGACCGAGGTGACTCGCGCGGAGAGCTTCATGCCGAGGACGAGGATCGCCGTGAGGACGAGGACGAGCGCGGCGGCGAGGATGTCGAAGCCGAAGCCGTGGGCGCCGTCCCGGCCGCTGAGCGCCTCGGGCAGGTGCCAGCCCGCGTTGTCCAGCAGCGAGTGGATGTACCCGGACCATCCGACGGCTACCACCGCCGTGCCCAGGGCGAGTTCGAGGACCAGGTCCCAGCCGATGATCCAGGCGGGGAACTCGCCGAGCGAGGCGTACGAGAAGGTGTACGCGGAGCCCGCCACCGGGACCGTGGACGCGAACTCGGCGTAGCAGAGCGCCGCGAAGGCACAGACGACGCCGGCCACGACGAAGGACAGGGCGACCGCTGGACCGGCGGTGTTCTTGGCGGCCGTGCCGGTGAGGACGAAGATGCCGGTGCCGATGACGACGCCGACTCCGAAGACGGTCAGATCCAGCGCCGAGAGGGACTTTCTGAGCGCGTGCTCGGGTTCCTCGGTGTCCTGGATGGACTGTTCGACTCTCTTCGTCCGGAAGAGGGTGCTGCTCACGGGTGTTACCTCCCACGCTTGGCGTCCTCGACATGATCGAGAGGGGGCGTTGTCCGTATGCCCCGACGCGGGCGGGTTCACGCGAACGGGCCACTTTCACCACTGCAAAGAGTGGCGGAAGCGGCCCGTTCAGCGGCGTTGGCCGTGCCTCAGTCGCGTGCGGACTCCACCGAGTCGACCTCGGCGGTGGGCCGTTCGAAGCGGCCGTCGAGCTTGGAGACCAGGCCGGTGACCTGGCGGGCGATGTCGGGGGCGGTCAGGCCGATCTCCGTCATCACCTCGGCGCGGGAGGCGTGGTCGAGGAAGCGCGGCGGGATGCCGAAGTCGCGCAGCGGAACGTCCACGCCCGCGTCGCGCAACGCCTGTGCGATCGACGAACCGACGCCGCCGACACGGGAGTTGTCCTCGACGGTGACGACCACCCGGTGCTGCTCGGCGAGCGGGGCCATGGCCTCGTCGACGGGCTTCACCCAGCGCGGGTCGACGACGGTGGTGGAGATGCCCTGCTTGTCGAGCAGGCCGGCGATCTCCAGGCACATGGGCGCCAGCGCGCCGACCGAGACCAGCAGGACGTCCGGGGCGTCGGTGCCGGGCGCGCGCAGCACGTCCATGCCGCCGATGCGTCCCACGGCGGGTACGGCCGGTCCGACCGCGCCCTTGGAGAAGCGGACGACCGTCGGCGCGTCCTTGACCTGGACGGCCTCGCGGAGCTGGGCGCGGACCTGGTCGGCGTCGCGGGGTGCGGCGAGCCGGAGACCGGGGACGACCTGGAGGATCGACATGTCCCACATGCCGTTGTGCGAGGCGCCGTCGGTGCCGGTGACGCCGGCCCGGTCCAGGACGAAGGTCACCCCGCACTTGTGCAGGGCCACGTCCATCAGCACCTGGTCGAAGGCGCGGTTGAGGAAGGTGGCGTAGACGGCGAAGACGGGGTGCAGTCCGCCGGTGGCGAGGCCGGCCGCGGAGACGGCGCCGTGCTGCTCGGCGATGCCGACGTCGTAGATGCGGTTCGGGAAGGCGTCGGCGAACTTCTTCAGGCCGACGGGCTGGAGCATCGCGGCGGTGATCGCGACGATGTCCTCGCGCTCCTGGCCGAGGGCGACCATCTCGTCGCCGAAGACGGAGGTCCAGTCGGCGCCTGAGGCCTTGACGGGCAGGCCGGTGTCGGGGTGGATGGGGCCGATGCCGTGGAAGCGGTCGGCCTCGTCCTGGAGGGCGGGCTGGTAGCCGCGGCCCTTCTCGGTGAGGACGTGGACGATCACCGGGCCGCCGAACCGCTTGGCGCGGGCCAGCGCGGACTCCGTCGCCTCGATGTCGTGGCCGTCGATCGGGCCGACGTACTTCAGACCGAGGTCCTCGAACATGCCCTGCGGGGCGATGAAGTCCTTCAGGCCCTTCTTCGCGCCGTGCAGCGTCTCGTAGAGGGGCTTGCCGACAACCGGGGTGCGCTCCAGGAGGTCCTTGCCGCGGGCCAGGAAGCGCTCGTAGCCGTCGGTGGTCCGCAGGGTTGCCAGATGGTTCGCGAGGCCGCCGATGGTCGGTGCGTAGGAGCGCTCGTTGTCGTTGACGACGATGACGAGCGGGCGGTCCTTGGCGTCGGCGATGTTGTTCAGCGCCTCCCAGGCCATACCGCCGGTCAGCGCGCCGTCGCCGATCACCGCGACCACGTGGTCGTCCCGTTTGAGGACCTGGTTGGCCTTGGCGAGGCCGTCGGCCCAGCCGAGGACCGTCGAGGCGTGCGAGTTCTCGATGACGTCGTGCTCCGACTCGGCCTGCGAGGGGTAGCCCGAGAGGCCGCCCTTCATCTTCAGCTTCGAGAAGTCCTGGCGGCCGGTGAGCAGCTTGTGGACGTAGGACTGGTGGCCGGTGTCGAACAGCACCCGGTCCTTCGGCGACTCGAAGACGCGGTGCAGGGCGATGGTCAGCTCGACCACACCGAGGTTCGGGCCGAGGTGGCCGCCGGTCTTGGAGACGGCGTCGACGAGGAAGGTCCGGATCTCCCCGGCCAGCTGGTCCAGCTGCTCCAGGCTGAGCCGGTCCAGATCGCGCGGTCCCCTGATGCGGGTCAGCAGCGGCACCCGTGCCTCCTTGCGAGTAGAGCTGATCGAGCTGTTGCCGGGCTTGTCGAGTCTAATGTTCCGCCTTTGCGGACGGCGCCCGGGCTGTGCGTCATACGTCACGCGATCGGCTGTACCCACGAACAGCCTTTCCTACGACACGACTGTGCCCGGCACCGCCATCGGTACCGGGCACAGTCCGCGCGAAGGGGCAGGTCAGCCGCGACCGGCGGCCTTCTGGCTCTTGCGGGACACCGAGTCGATGACGACCGCGCCGAGCAGAACGCCACCCGTGATCATGTACTGGATCGAGGTGTTCATGTTCAGCAGGTCGAGACCGGTCTGGATCGACTGGATGACGAGCATGCCCAGCAGGGCGGACCAGACGGTGCCGCGTCCGCCGAAGAGGCTCGTACCGCCGATGACCGCGGCCGCGATGGCCAGCATCAGGGTGTTGCCGCCACCGGCGTTGAGCGTGGCGCTCTGGGTCTGACCGGCGAAGAACATACCGCCGACCGCCGCGAAGCCGCCGGAGATGGCGAACACGGTGATGCGGATCAACGGCACGTTGATACCGGCGCGGCGCGCGGCCTCGATCCCGCCGCCGACCGCGAAGACCTTGCGGCCGTACGGGGTACGACGGAGCACGAAGTCCACGATCACCAGGGACGCGAGGAAGATCACCAGGGCGTTGGAGACACCGGCGGACGAGTTCAGCACGTACGCGGTGACGAACGCGGCCACGGCGAGCAGGCCGACCCGCAGCCCGATCTCGCTGGTGGGCCGGAACGGCACCCCGGCGGTCTTGCGGCGACGCTGCTCGACGAGCGAGCCGTAGAGCAGGGAGGCGACGCCGAGGGCGGCCAGGATGTAGGCGCCCGCGATCGACTGGTCCATGAAGAACGAGCCCTGGCCGAGCAGGTGCACCGGACCCTGGTCCGGGATGTTGATGGTGCCGCTCGAACCGAGCAGCCACAGCATCAGACCGTTCCAGCCGAGGAAGCCGGCCAGGGTGACGACGAACGCCGGTACGCCGATCCTCGCGAAGAAGAAGCCGTGCAGCGCGCCGATGCCGATGCCCGTGACGATCGTCAGGACCAGCGCCAGCCAGCCGTTCATCCCGTGGTTGACCACGAAGACGGCGAACAGGGTGGACGCCAGACCGCTGACCGAGCCGACGGACAGGTCGATCTCGCCGAGCAGCAGCACGAAGACCAGGCCGATGGCGAGCATGCCGGTGGCCGACAGGTAGTAGCTGATGTTGGACAGGTTGTCCGCGCTCAGGAACCGGCTGTTCTGCGACTGGAAGATGATGCCGATGACGATCAGGCCGGCGACGACCGGCAGCGAGCCGAGCTCACCGCCCTTGATCTTGCGCTTGAACTCGGTGATGTAGCCCTTGAAGCCCTCTTCGCGGACCAGCAGACGCGGGTCGACGACGGTGGCGGCACCGGCCGCCGCCGTGGGGTCGTCGGCGAGAGGCGCGGTGGCCGGTTCGACCGCGTCCTTCTTCACGGTGCCTGACGTGTCGCTCACTTTGCCGCCTCCGTGCTGCGCACCGCACGACGGGTCACGGCGTTGTCCGTGGCACCGGTGATCGCGGCGATGATCGTTTCCTGACTGGTGTCCTTCACCGGGAAGGAACCGTTGTTCCTGCCCAGGCGCAACACGTTGACGGTGTCGGCGACCGCCTTGACGTCGGCCATGTTGTGGCTGATGAGGATGACGCCGAGGTTGCGCTCGCGCAGCCGCTCGACCAGGTCGAGGACCTGCGCGGTCTGCTCCACGCCGAGGGCGGCGGTGGGCTCGTCGAGGATGACGACCTTCGGGTCACCGATCAGCGCGCGGGCGATCGCGACGACCTGTCGCTGGCCACCGGAGAGGCTGGCGATCGGGATGCGCACGCTGGGGATGCGGATCGAGAGCGTGCTCAGCAGCTCACGGGAGTTCTTCTCCATCGTGACCTCGTCGAGGACCCCGCGGCGCAGCAGCTCACGCCCGAGGTAGAGGTTGCCGACGACGTCGAGGTTGTCGCAGAGCGCGAGGTCCTGGTAGACCGTCGCGACGCCGAGTCCCTGGGCGTCGTGCGGCTTGTTGATGCTGACCGGGTTGCCCTCCCACTCGATGACTCCTTCATCGATGGGGTGCACTCCGGCGATGGTCTTCACCAGAGTGGACTTTCCTGCGCCGTTGTCACCGACCAGTGCGACGACTTCTCCGGGGTGGACCTCCAGCTCTACTTCGGTGAGGGCCTGCACCGCACCGAATCGCTTGGAGACTCCGCGCAACGCCAGCACGGGCGTAGCGGACACGTGAACCATCTCCTTCGCCGCCTGACCGGCGGGGATGCCGCGCTTGTCAAAAGGCGCGGAGGGTTGTGCCTAGGCACAGATTTACAAGATGAACATGCGCGCGGCCGGTGCCAGTTGGCAACGGCTGCGTTCGCACGGGTTCCGATCGGCGCCCGCCCCGCAGCGGGGTTGGAAGGCGGGGCGGACGCCGAAGGGGCTCTGTCACCGCTGGGCGGTGATTACTCCAGACCGGCGGCCTTGCACGCCTTGGCGTAGTCGGCGGTGCAGATCTGCGCGACGGTGTAGAGACCGTCCTTGATGACCGTGTCCTTGATGTTGGCCTTGGTGACCGACACCGGGGTCAGCAGCTGCGAGGGCACCTTGTTGCCGGAGCCGCTGGTCTGGGTCGTGGTGGCGAGCGAGGAGATGCTCTTGTTCTGCGCCAGGTCGACGGCGAGCGTGGCAGCCGCCTCGGCCTCCGGCTTGAAGGCCTTGTAGACGGTGCTGGACTGGGTACCGGCGACGATGCGCTGGATACCGGCGAGCTCCGCGTCCTGGCCCGTCAGCGGGATGCCGCTGATGCCGGCGCCCTTGAGGACGGTGGCGATGCCGCCGGCCATGCCGTCGTTCGCGGCGTAGACGCCCGCGATCTTCTTGGCGCCGAGCTGCGTGATGGCCGCCGACATCTTCTGCCCGGCGACGGTGTCCTTCCACAGACCGGACTGCTCGTAGGCGATCTTGACCTTGCCGTCGAGGGCCTCGTGGGCGCCCTTCTTGAACTGCGCGGCGTTCGGGTCGGCGTCGTCACCGTTGATCATGACGACGTTCGCCGAGGGGGTGGCCTTCGAGCCCAGCGAGGTGAGGAGCGCCTCGCCCTGGAGCTTGCCGACCTGGACGTTGTCGAAGGAGACGTACGCGGAGACCGGGCCCTGGGCCAGACGGTCGTACGCGACGACCTTGATGCCCTTGTTGACCGCCTGCTGGATCGAGGACTTGATCGCGGCGGAGTCCTGGGCGCTGATCACGATGACCTTGACGCCCTTGGTGATCATGCTGCTGACCTGCTGGGCCTGCGTCGCGGCGCTGGCGTTCGCGTTGTTGTACTGGACGGTGCAGCCGGAGCAGAGCTCCTTGACCTTCGCCTCGAAGTACGGCTTGTCGAACTTCTCGTACCGAGCGGTGACGCTGTCGGGCAGGAGCAGGCCGATCGAGGCGTTCGTACCGCCCGAGGAGCTGGAGCTGCTGTCGGACTTCTTGTCGTCGCCTGCCTTGCCACAGGCGGCCATCGAGACGGCCATGGTGGTGGCGATAACGGCAACGGCGGCACGACGCATACGCGTGTTCACTTTGAAACCTCCCTGACGAGGCCGCGTCGTTGCGGCCGAGGTGGCTGGAAGTCAACTCGGCCGCGCGTTCGGCGTCAAGAAGTAAATACTTAACGAGATGGCAACGGCGTCGTGCGTTCTCTAAGTGAAGACAGGTGTGGCCGCGGTCAGCGACCCGTCCAAAAGGGTCGAATCGCCCATCTCGCTGAGTGCGAGAGCGAGCGCTCCGAGCACCTCCGCACGGCCTCCAAGTGCCCCCGGGAGAACGGAAAGTTGACGCGCCGCACTGGGGATCGCGTAGCGGCCGACAGACTCCCTGATCGGCCCGAGCACCAGTTCACCGGCCTCGGCGAGATCGCCACCGAGGACCACTCGGCTCGGGTTCAGCAAATTGCAGAGATTGGCGACTCCACTGCCGATGTGTCGGCCGACGTCGGCGATCACCCGACGGCAACCAGGGTCTCCGTCCCGCGCCAGCCGCACGACTCCCTCCATGGTCAGGTCGGTTCCGTGACTGGACTGGAGGAGCGGCAGCACATAGCGCGCCGCCGTGAAGGTCTCCAGGCAGCCCCGGTTTCCGCAGCGGCAGACAGGGCCGGACTCATCAAGAGTAATATGCCCGATTTCTCCCGCTGTGCCACCCGGGCCCCGGTAGATCTTGCCGTTGATGACCAGTCCCGCGCCGACCCCGCTCGCGACCTTGATGTACGCCAGGTCCCTGACGCCCCGCCCGCTGCCCCAGACCAGCTCACCGAGGGCGCCGAGGTTGGCGTCGTTGTCCACGTGCACCGGTACGCCCAAACGGCTGCCCAGCTCCTCCGCGGGTCTGGTGCCGGTCCAGCCCGGGAGGATCGCGGTGGAGCCCAGGGTGCCCGACTCCACGTCGATCGGTCCGGGTACGCCGAGGCCCACCCCGGCGATCTTGGAACGGTCCACTCCGGTCGCCGTGATCAGCCGGTTGACCAGCTCTTCCGCCCGGTCGAAGCCCTGTGTCGAGGAGGCGTCCACATCGACGGGCTCGGACTCCTCGGCCAGCACCTGGTGGGCGAGATTCCCGACCGCGACGCGCAAATGCGTGTGCCCGAAGTCGACGCCGATGACAATGCCGGCGTCCCCGCTCAGGGAGACGCTGCGGGCCCTGCGGCCGCCCGCCGAGGTCGGCGTGACCTCGACCGTTCCGCCGTCCTTGAGCTCGCGCACGATGTTGGAGACGGTCGCGGCGGACAGGCCCGTCGTCCTCGCGATCTCCGCCTGCGTCAGCGACCCGGCCAACCGCACCGCTCGCACGACCCGTTCCAGATTGGCTCGGTGCAGTGACGACTGCGACCCCGGAGTCTCCACGACGACCTCCTGCGCGCGGGACCGCATCGATGAGGCCCCGTCTATGTCCAACTAGTGAACTCTAAGCTGAGCTGTTCGGGCTGCCTCCCGTCAAGAGGTTGAACCGCATCCAGGGTCTCGGACACATACGTGACCACCGCTCCCGGCCTGCCGGGAGCGGTGGCGGAACGATCACTTCCGAGTGCGTCGTCCAGGCGGGCTACTTCAGCGTCGCCGAGGTCAGACCGGACTGCACCTGGCGCTGGAACGACAGATAGACGACCAGCATCGGGATCATGGCGATCGTGACACCCGCGAAGAGAACGGGCAGGTCGGAGGCGTAGCCCTGTTGTTGCTGGAGCTGGATGAGTCCCTGGGTGAGGACATAGCGCTCCGGGTCCGAGCCGCTCTGCGGCTGCATCAGGACCGTCGGCAGGATGAACTGGTTCCACTGGCCGAGGGTGTTGAAGATGCCGACGCTGATCAACCCGGCCTTGGCCATCGGCAACATCACTTGGAAGAACGTCCGGGTGTGCGAGGCGCCGTCGAGGATCGCCGCCTCGAAGACCGCGGTGGGCAGCGTCCGGAAGAACGCGTGCATGAAGAACACCGTGAACGGCATCGAGTAGGCGATGTAGACCAGGATCAGCCCCTGGTACGTGTTGAGCATGTCGAGGCGCTTGACCATGAAGAACAGCGGGACCAGCGCCAGGAACACCGGGAACATCGCGCCGGCGACGAAGAAGTAGTACAGCAGCCGGTTGCCCCAGAACCGGTAGCGGGCCAGCACGTACGCGGCCATCGAGCCGAACAGCATGGTCAGCGGGACCGAGAACACCAGCACGATCAAGGTGTTCACGAAGTAGTCGCCGATGCCCTTGCTCCAGGCCCGCCGGAACACGTCGAACGACCAGTTCTGCGGCCAGCCGAAGGCCGAGTTGCCGATCTGCACGTCGGTCTTGAACGAGCTGAACACGAGCCACAGCAGCGGCAGCACGATCAACAGGGCCCACAGGGCCAGGAAGCCGTGCGAGAAGGCGTTCAGCACGACGCCCTCGCCGCGTGGTTCACCGGGCCGGGCAGGGGACTTCCCGGCCGACGGCTGGGGCGGGACGGTGCCGCCCGCGGGGGCGGTCTCCTTCAGGGGTGCGCTCATCGTCGTATGTCTCCCGCTCAGAACTCGATGCGCTCACGGCGGGTGGCGCGCAGCGTGACCACGGACAGGACCAGGGTGAGCAGCAGCATGACGACGCCCATCGCGCAGGCGTAGCCGCTCTTCCCGAAGTAGAGGAAGTTGCGCATCATCACGGTCGACATGACGTCGCTGCCGTGGTCGGGACCGCCTCCGTAGGCGCCCATGTTGGAGGTCATGGAGGAGACCAGGACGAACATGTCCATCGCGATGATGCCGAGGTACACCCAGGCCGTCTGGACGGTCTCCCAGAGCAGCGGCAGGGTGATGCGGAAGAAGGACTGGGAGCGGCCCGCGCCGTCGATCAGGGCGGCCTCGTATATGTCGCGCGGAATGGACTGCATGGCCGCGGAGAACAGCACCAGATAGAAACCGACGCCGTGCCAGACCACGACCGCCATCAGCGCCCACAGCACCACGTTGGGCTCGTTGAGCCATTCCACCGGATTGTTGACGTCCACCAGGTGGAGTTTGATCAGGACACCGTTGAGCAGACCGCCGCCGTCACTGCGGTACACCGCGTTGAACAGCACCGCGAGAATCGCCAGCGACAGCACCTGCGGGAAGAAGTAGACGATTTTGTAGAACCCGGAACCGGCGACACCCTGCACGCCGCCGGCCTTGCTGTGTCCTCCCGCGTTCACCATGAAGGCGAAGAAGAGGGCCAGCAGAATGGTGATCACCGGGATGAACACCAGGAACAGGAGGTTGTGCCAGATGGCCTGCTTGAAGACGTCGTCGTGGAGCAACGCTCGATAGTTGTCCAGTCCGACGAACTTGAAGGTCTGTGACTCGCCTTTCCAGTCGGTCAGCGAATAGCCGAACGTCTGGATGTACGGCCAGATCACGAAGATCAGATAGAGCGCCACGGGAACGAAGAGAAATCCCGTGACGAACCTGTACTGCCCTTTGCGCATTGGCGTTTCCTGCCCCTGGTGTCCCGAGCGTGATCAGATGGTGCGATCAGGCCTTGTGATCAGGAGTGCACGTTCTTCTTGGACGCCGGGTCCTTGGCCTGCTTGTCGACGGCGGCCTGGCAGCGCTTCAGCCACTCCTTGGGCTGGATGCGCTTGGCCATCAGCTCGTTGGACGCGTTCTGGATGGAGGTGTCCATCTCGCTGTACCAGTCCGGGTACAGGAAGCGGAAGGTGTTGTCGCCGGCCGCCTTGGACGCGTCGACCGTGGACTGGGTGCCCGGGCGCAGGGTGACGCTGGAGTCGACACCGTCCTTGAGGATGGTGAGCGAGTTGGCCTCCTTGGCGAAGAGCGTCGACCACTCCTTGGAGAGCATGTGGCGCATGAACTCCTTGGCGCCGGGGAGGTTCTTGGCCTTCGCCGGGATGATGAAGGGCTCGCCCGAGCCGGCCCGGATCGCCTCGAACGGCATCTTGCTGTCGGCCAGCAGCGGCATCGGCAGGAACTTCATGTCGAAGTCCGTCGGCGTCAGCTTGAGCTGCTCGTTCTCCAGCCAGGAACCACAGGTGATGAACGCGGCCTTGTACTGGTTCCAGCGGGTCTGCGACTCGGTGTGGGTCAGGCCGTTGGTGCCGGGCATCAACAGGTCCTTCTCCACCACCTCGTAGATCGCCTCGACACCGGCCTGCGCGGCGGCCGAGCCGACGAACGCCTTCGGGTCGAGGTTGTCGATCGCCTTGACGGCGTCGATCCCGCCCTTCTTGGCGATCAGGTCCATGATGGCGACGTTGATGTAGTACGGGTACTTGCCCTGGTGGGCGAGACCGCCGATGCCGGCCGCCTTCGCCTTCTGGCAGACGGCGATGAACTCGTCCCAGGTCTTCGGCGGGGTCCAGCCCTTCTCCTTGAAGAGCTTGCCGGAGTACCACAACCCCCAGACCGTGTAGATGTAGTTGAGGGCGACGACCTTGCCCTCCTGCACACCCGGGTCGAGGGTGCCGGGGATCAGCAGATCGCGGACCTTCTTGGTCGGGTCGTCGATCGCGGGCGCGTCGAGCACCGGGGTGAGGTCGAGCAACTGGCCGTTCTTGTACAGGACGTCGATCTTGATCTGCTGGGCGCCGGAGTCGTCGACGATGTCCGGCGGGTTGCCCGCGTTGAAGCGCGGCTGAAGCTTGCCGGTGATCTCCTGCGTTCCGGTGTGGGTCGAACTGACGCCGATCTTCGTCTTGAAGTTGGCTTCCCACGCCTTCGCGTAGTCGTCGCCGTAACCGCCCTTGAAGACGACGACGTCGAGCGTGCTGCCCTTCTTCACGCCGAAGGGATTCGTCTTCGACGTGGTGCCCTTGGTGGAGTCGTCGCTGCTGGTGTTGTCCCCGCCGCCGCTCGCACACGCGGCCAGGAAACTCATCGTGGGTACGGAGATCAGACCTAGTGCGGCCGACCTCTTGATCAAATCGCGGCGGCCGACGCCATTGGAACCGTTGTTCTCGGCTGAAGTGGATCCCATGCTCAAGTCCTCGCCTTCAACAGGACTCAGGCGGTGAACCGGATCCTCCCCGGCACCGCGGTCAGGTCGAGCTTGGTCGTGCAGGAGTACTTCGTGCGTGCTGCTGCGAGAGCGGTGTCGAACGCGACAGGTATAGTCCACTTCCGGTCAACAGAGCAAGATCGAATGCAGGGTGGGTTGTCGGTCTTTTCCGAAGTGAGACCTCGCGGAAATATGGACGCCCTGTGTGTTCGATGACGGAGAAATCCCCGTTATTGCCCTCGAATGCCTCACCCAACACCCTTGACACATCAGGCCACTTGACTCCCTACTGTTCCTTGCGCGTCGAAGCTGACAACGTTGTCCAGCGTGCAGGGAGGATGCCCTCGTATGCATCACAGATGGTGGGGTACGGCGGTCGTGTCGACCGCCGCACTGGCTTTGCTCGTGGGTTCGCAGGGAGTGACGGTCGCCCTCCCGGCAAAGGCCCCGGCCGGCGGGGAGTTCGCCTCCTCGTTCGAGTCGGGAGATCCGGCACCGGACTGGCTGAACACGGTCGACACCGCGCCGGACGGCTCCAAGCGGGCCTCGGGCGTCGACGGAGGCTACAGCACCGGGATTCCGGGCAATGTGACCGACCATGTCACCGACGTCCGGGCGAGTTCCGAGAACACGGGCGGCGGCGAGGTGAAGGAGAACCTCGTCGACGGCGAGTCCGGCACCAAGTGGCTCACCTTCGAGCCCACCGGCTGGGTCGAGTTCGACCTCGACAAGCCGGTCAAAATAGTGACGTACGCCCTGACTTCGGCGAACGACTACGCCGAACGCGATCCGAAGGACTGGACGCTGTCGGGCTCGACGGACGGCAAGGACTGGAAGACCCTGGACACCCGCTCCGGCGAGACCTTCGCCGACCGGTTCCAGACGAAGTCCTACGACCTCGCCGAGCCGGCCGAGTACCAGCACTTCCGGCTCGACATCACGAAGAACAACGGCGCGAGCGGCATCCTGCAACTCGCCGACGTCCAGTTCTCGACGGGCGGGAGCACCGCCCCCGTCCCCGAGGACATGCTCTCGCTGGTCGACCGGGGCCCCAGCGGCTCCCCCACCGCCAAGGCGGGCGCCGGCTTCACCGGGAAGCGCGCACTGCGTTACGCGGGCCGTCACACGGCCACGGGGCGGGCGTACTCGTACAACAAGGTCTTCGACGTGAACGTGCCGGTCGGCCGGGACACCGCGCTCTCCTACCGGCTCTTCCCGCAGATGTCCGACGGTGATCTCGACTACGACGCCACGAACGTCTCCGTCGACCTCGCCTTCACCGACGGCACCTACCTGAGCGACCTCGGCGCGACGGACTCGCACGGCTTCGCGCTGACTCCGCAGGGGCAGGGCGCGGCGAAGATCCTCTACGTCAACCAGTGGAACAACGTGGTCTCGCGGATCGGTTCGGTCGCGGCCGGGAAGACCGTCGACCGGATCCTGCTGGACTACGACTCCCCGAGCGGGCCGGCGAAGTTCCGGGGCTGGCTGGACGACGTGAGCCTCAAGACGATCGCGCCGGAGAAGCCGAAGGCGCATCTGTCCGACTACGCGCTGACCACCCGGGGCACCAACTCCAGCGGCAGCTTCTCGCGCGGCAACAACTTCCCCGCCGCGGCACTGCCGCACGGCTTCAACTTCTGGACGCCGGTGACGAATTCGTCGTCGCTCAGCTGGCTCTACGACTACGCACGCGCGAACAACGACGACAACCTGCCGACGCTCCAGGCGCTCAGCCTGAGCCATGAGCCCAGCCCCTGGATGGGCGACCGGCAGACCTTCCAGGTGATGCCGTCGGCCGCCTCGGGCGCCCCCGACACCTCGCCCACGGCACGGGAGTTGGCGTTCAAGCACGAGAACGAGACCGCGCGCCCGTACTACTACGGCGTCACGTTCGAGAACGGTCTGAAGGCCGAGATGGCCCCGACCGACCACGCGGCCTCGCTGCGCTTCACCTACCCCGGCGACGACGCGAGCGTCATCTTCGACAACGTCACCGAGCAGGCGGGCCTGACCCTCGACAAGGAGAACGGAACCGTCACCGGCTACTCGGACGTCAAGTCCGGGCTGTCCACCGGCGCTACGCGGCTCTTCGTCTACGGCACGTTCGACGCGCCCGTGACGGACGGCTCCTCCAGCGGCGTCAAGGGCTATCTGAAGTTCAAGCCGGGCGCCGACCACACGGTCACCCTGCGTCTGGCCACCTCGCTGATCAGCGTCGACCAGGCGAAGGACAACCTGCGCCAGGAGATCCCGGACGGCACCTCCTTCGACTCGGTCAAGCAGCAGGCCCAGCAGGTGTGGGACAAGCTGCTCGGCAAGGTCGAGGTGGAGGGCGCCACGCCGGACCAGCTGACGACCCTGTACTCCAGCATGTACCGGCTGTACCTGTACCCCAACTCCGGCTTTGAGAAGGTCGGTTCGACGTACCAGTACGCCTCGCCGTTCTCCCCGATGACGAGCCAGGACACCCCGACGCACACCGGCGCGAAGATCGTCGACGGCAAGGTGTACGTCAACAACGGCTTCTGGGACACGTATCGGACGACCTGGCCGGCCTACTCCTTCCTGACACCCAGTCAGGCGGGTGAGATGGTCGACGGGTTCGTGCAGCAGTACAAGGACGGCGGCTGGACCTCGCGCTGGTCCTCCCCCGGCTACGCGGACCTGATGACGGGCACCTCCTCGGACGTGGCGTTCGCGGACGCGTACGTCAAGGGCGTGAAGTTCGACGCCAAGTCGGCCTATGACGCGGCCGTGAAGAACGCGACCGTCGTCCCGCCCGCCTCCGGCGTCGGCCGCAAGGGCATGACCACCTCGCCCTTCCTCGGCTACACGAGCACCGACACCGGCGAGGGCTTCTCCTGGGCGATGGAGGGCTATGTCAACGACTACGGCATCGCGCAGATGGGCCAGGCCCTCTACAAGAAGACCGGCGAGAAGCACTACAAGGAGGAGTCCGCGTACTTCCTCAACCGCGCCCAGGACTACGTGAACCTCTTCGACAAGCAGGCCGGGTTCTTCCAGGGCAGGGACGCCAAGGGCAACTGGCGGGTGGACTCGGCGAGTTACGACCCGAAGATCTGGGGCTACGACTACACGGAGACCGACGGCTGGGGCTACGCCTTCACCGCCCCGCAGGACAGCCGCGGCCTCGCCAACCTCTACGGCGGCCAGAAAGCCCTCGGGGACAAGCTCGACCAGTACTTCAGCACCCCCGAGACCGCATCGCCCACCAACGCCGGTTCCTACGGCGGTGTCATCCACGAGATGACGGAGGCGCGGGACGTCCGCATGGGCCAGTACGGCCACTCCAACCAGGTCGCCCACCACGTCACGTACATGTACGACGCGGCCGGCGAGCCCTGGAAGGCGCAGAAGGACGTACGCGAGGTGCTGTCGCGGCTCTACACCGGCAGCGAGATCGGGCAGGGCTACCACGGCGACGAGGACAACGGCGAGCAGTCGGCCTGGTACCTCTTCTCCGCGCTCGGCTTCTACCCGCTGGTGATGGGCAGCGACGAATACGCCATCGGCTCCCCGCTGTTCACCAAGGCGACCGTGCACCTGGAGAACGGCAAGGACCTGGTCGTCAAGGCGCCGAAGAACAGCACGAAGAACATCTACGTGCAGGGGCTGAAGGTCAACGGCCAGAACTGGACGAAGACTTCACTCCCCCACTCGCTGCTGGAGAAGGGCGGAGTGCTGGACTTCTCCATGGGCTCCAAGCCCTCGTCGTGGGGCAGCGGCAAGAACGCGGCGCCGGTGTCGATCACCAAGAACGACAAGGTGCCGACGCCCCGCAGCGACCAACTCACCGGTGACGGCGCCCTGTTCGACAACACGTCGGCCACGGACGCGACGGTGACCTCGGTGGACCTGCCGGTCTCCAAGGCCACCAAGGGCATCCAGTACACGCTGACGTCGTCGAAGGACCACACGCGGGCACCGACCGGCTGGACCCTCCAGGGCTCGGCCGACGGCACCTCGTGGAAGACGCTCGACAAGCGCTCCGGCGAATCCTTCACCTGGGACAGGCAGACGCGCGTCTTCTCGGTCAAGTCGCCCGGCTCGTACGCGCATTACCGCCTGGTGCTGGACGGCTCCTCGACGCTCGCGGAGGTGGAACTGCTGGCCTGAGGCACGGTCACGGCACGGGGAGGCGGGGCAGCAGCCGCCGCAACGCCTCCGCGTGCTGGTGGACCCGTCTGAGCACACCTCTTCTGGTCGACGCGAAGACGGGGACGTCCTGGGCCGGGCCGCACGCGGCGGCCTTGTACAGGTCGTCGAGCCACGCCCCGCTCCCCCTGGTGCCGTCCGGCGCCAGGGGGATCAGCCGTGTCAGGACCTCCGATTCGGCGCCGCCCAGGAACCAGACGCGCACCATCAGGTCCGCGCGCACATAGCGCAAACCGCCGTCTATGTCCTCGGGCGGCGCGAAGCCCTCGTCCCCCACCAGGAACGCGAAGGCCGTGCGCGCCTCGGCCCGGAACTCCTCGGGCAGCTGCGGCCGTTTCACCATCTGCGGATGCTCGCACGCGCCGATGTGCCCCCGCCACCGGAACGGACGAGGGCACATATTGTGGACGTCAGTTCACCGCAAGGGTGAACACGTGGAGATCCGGGTCGTCCGGAAGTGTCACGCTCTTGATGGTCTTGCCCGTGGGCGCCGCGAACGGGCAGGTGGCGAACACATAGGTGGTTACCGGGTCTTTGTCCGCACCCGCGACATTGCGGTACGCGGTCCGGGCGACGACCTCGTTGCCGTACTGCACGGTGCCGCCGCCCCCGCCGACCGTCCAGTCCGTGAAGGACAGGTCGATGGCGTCGGTGCTGCCGTCGGTGTAGGTGACGGTCGCCTTGGTCTGCTGGTTGCCGTTGACCGCGCTGCCGACGAAGGACAAGTCAGCTGCGGGCCGCGGGAGTTGGACGGTCTGACCGGCCGCCGAGACGTTGTCCGGGCGCCCGTTCGGTGAGTTGGGCCAGGTGAAGCCGAGCCCGTCCACCGTGCCCGTGCCGCCCGGGGTCAGCCCGGCCGCCTCCAGCGCCTGGAGGGAGTAGCTCCAGCCGCCCCCGTCGTAGTCCGCCTCGTCGTGCTCACCGGTGTCGTCGGAGACGCCGGTGTTGTTGTAGGCGGCGAGAAGGGTGCCGGGCGCGGCCACCGTCAGGGACACCGGCTGCTCGTACGACGTGTCGCCCGAGATGACGGTGACCTTCACGTCGTAGAAGCCCTGCTGGACGTCGTCGGCGGCGGTGAGGGTGATGTCCTGGGAGCCGTCGACCACCGTGCCCTGCGCGGGAGTCGCGGTGACTCCGGCGGGGGTCTCGACGCTGTAGCGGACCTCGGGGCCGGTGCCGCCGCTCAGGGACAGGGCCTTGATGTTGACCTTGGTGCTCTCGCCGGGCGCGAGGGTCGCGGCGGTCGGACCGACGCCGATCTGGTAGGGCTGCTCACCGGTCCGGAAGGACGGCGGGGCGTCGGCGGGGTCGCTGCCCCAGGTGCGGTTCGGGGTGGTGGAGAGGGTGTAGTCGAGGGTGCCGCCGTTGCGGACGAGGGAGGACGAGAGCCAAGGCTGTTGCGTGCTACGGCCGTTGACCTTCAGGGACTGGATGTACGGGGCGTCGGTCGCGGCGCCCTTCGCGCGGATGGAGATGTCGTTGCCCTGCGGGCGGTTGATCTCGACGCGCTCGAACAGGGGTGAGGCGAGGGTGAGTTCGGCACGGGAAGGCACCTGGGGGTACATGCCGAGGGCGGAGAAGACGTACCAGGACGACATCTCGCCGAGGTCGTCGTTGCCGGGGATGCCGGCCGGGTCGGTCGTCCAGAGCTGCTTCATGGCCGCCCTGACCGTCTCCTGGGTCTTGTAGGGCGCGCCCGCGTAGTCGTAGAGGTAGGGGACGTTGACGGACGGCTCGTTGTCCAGCTCCGACTTGTCGCCGCCGCTGCCCGTGAAGGCCCAGCTCCCGTCCGCCTCATGGAAGAAGGAGTCGAGGCGGGCGAGTGCCTTGTCGGTGCCGCCCATCGCCGCGAAGAGGCCCGCCGGGTTGTGCTGGACCATCCAGGTGTACTGGGCGGCCGTGCCCTCGACGAAGCCGTTGCCGGTGCCCGGGGTGAAGCCGGTGACCCAACTGCCGTCCGCCTTGCGGTTGGCGATGTAGCCGCCGGTGGGGTCGGCGGCGATGTTGAAGTTGTTCTGCCACCACTGGGCGCGCTTGGCGAAGTCGGCCGCCGTGCTCTTCTTCCCCGCCGCTGTTGCGAGTTGGGAGAGCGCGAAGTCCGCCGTGGACATCTCCAGCGTTTCGGCGGCGCCGCCCCAGGCGTTGGAGACGGACGGCATGTAGTGCAGGTTCAAGTACTTGTCCAGGGACGGGCGTTGGCCCACCGAAAGCACCGGCTTGCCGGAGGAGGACAGGTCCTGCGCGGTGGGGACGGTGGCCGCCTGGACGAGGGAGGCGAGGGCTCCCTTCAGGTCGAAATCGGTGCCGCCGAAGGCTCTGATGCCGGCGAGGGCGGTGGGCGAGGGATCGCCGTTCATGACGTGGGTGCCGCTCGCTCCGTGCAGCCAGCGGTCCCAGACGCCCCCGTTCTGCTGGGCGAGTTCGTAGAGGGACTGCGCGATGTCCGAGCCCGTGCGGGGGCTGAGGAGGGTGAGCAGTTGGACCTGCGACCGATAGATGTCCCAGCCGGAGAAGGTGCCGTACTGCGCCTGATGCCCCCGGCTCACCTTGTGCACCTTGCCGTCGCTGCCCGTGTATCTGCGGTCGGCGTCGCTGATGACGTTCGGGTGCAGGAGGGAGTGGTAGAGCGCGGTGTAGAAGGTGGTGCGCTCGGTGTCCGTGCCGCCGCCGACCTTGATCGCGCCGAGCTGGTCGCGCCAGGCGCGGTGGGCCGCGTCGTCGACGGCGTCGAAGGAGCGGTTCGGCGGGTTCTCCGCCTTGAGGTTGGCCTGGGCGCCGGCCTGACTGACGTACGAGATGCCGACCTTGACGCCGACCGGGCCGGTGCCGGGCTCGAACTCGACGTAGCCGCCCGCGCCCTTGCCCGCGACGGGACGGCCGCCGGTGGTGAAGCCGCCCGTGCCGCCGGTCGCGGTCGTCGAGCCCGGGGTCAGCTTGTCGTCCTGCCAGGTGCCGGTCGTCTTGAAGGCGCGGTCGAAGGTGGCGGTGAAGTACAGGGTGTAGTAGGCGCGTTGGCCCTCGGGATCGAGGTAGCCGCAGAAGTTGCCGGAGGTGACCGAGCCGGAGACCGTGCGGGTCGTCGGGTCGATGGTGACCGACGAATCGGTGGAGCCCACCTCGGAGTTGGCGGTGCGGATCAACAGCGAGGCGGGCTTGTCGGCCGGGTAGGTGAAGCGGCCGGAACCGGTGCGGGCCGTCGCGGCGAGGTCGGCGGTGACTCCGGACGCGAGGCCGACCTTGTAGTGGCCGGGCTCGGCGGTCTCGTCGGTGTGGCTGAAGTCGGAGGCGTAGACGGCGTCCTTGGTGTCACTGGCCGGGGACGAGGTGACCTCACCGGCGTACGGGAAGAGCGGGATGTCACCGCTGCCGCCCGCGCAGCCCGTGCCCGACATGTGGGTGAGGCTGAAGCCGCGGATACGGGTGGCGTCGTACTGGTAACCGCCTGGCGCGGCCGTACTGGTCGCGCTGCTTCTGGTGTTCTCCGGGCTCCAGGAGAGCATGCCGAAGGGCACGACGGCGCCCGGGAAGACGTTGCCGCCGTTCTTGGTGCCGATCAGCGGATCGACGTAGGCGCTGGGGTCCTTGACGAGTTGCGGTGGGGCGGCGGCGGCCGCCAGGGCGGGGGTGGCACCGCCGACCGCGAGTGCGGCGGCCAGTGCCAGCAGGGACATGGGACGGAAACGCATGACGCGGCCCCTCCTCCTTCGGACGGGTCGCGCACCACAGGTCGCACAAGCCGCAGGGACAGTAACGTGCGCCACCCGTACCACGGAAGAGCGCGTGCCCAGGTGAGGGCGCACGGCGCGGACACTCGGACGGCCGACGCGGCCCAACTGGCTTGACATCGTTGTCCGTTGGGGCGGTAGAGTCATATGCAGACCATTCGACAACGTTGTCGCACCACAGTGTCGCGCCAAGCCACGCACCACCCGGGCAGGTTCAACCCCCATTGCCTGTCCGGCTCGCGGACCCGGTGGCCCCCGACCACCGGGTCCGCCCAGAGCACAGGCTCAACCGACCTGGCAGGGAAGGGCAGTTGCCGGATCACCGCCGTCGCCGTTCACGACGTATCCGAAGGTGGCGCTCTGTCCTGGACTCAGCGAGCCGTTCCAGTCGGCGTTGTGGACCATCACGTCCTGGCCGCTGTAGGTCGCGTTGCCGTTCCAGAGGCTGGCGACCGACTGGCCTGCGGGGAGTGCCCAGTTGACCATCCAGCCGAGCATCGGGACGTCGCCGGAGTTGGTGACGGTCACCTCGGACTGGTAGCCGCCGGGCCAGGTGCCGGTCGTGTGCCGGGTCGCCGAACAGACGCCGGGTACCGGGTCGGTGGGGTTGCCCGGGTCGTGAATACCCGTCACTTCGCCGTTGCCGCCGTCGAACACGACGTCCGAGCAGGAGTAGAAGGTCTCCGTGCTGTCCGAGCGCTGCCACACCATGTAGATGATGTGGCGCCCCGACTTGTCCGCCGGAAGCTGCCCGGTCCAGGAGTAGTTGGCCTCGACCGTGCCCGGCGTGCCGTTCAGCGGCGGGTGGTCGACCGTGAGGAACGGGGTGTCCTCCATGTCGTCCCAGGTGAGCGTCTTCGTCGGGTCGAAGCCATCCTTGGTGATGTAGACGTAGAACCAACCCGGGTGCGCCGCCCAGGCGTTGTACGAGAAGTCGACCGTCGCGCCGGAGGTCAGATGCGTCAACGGCCAGTCGTCGCGCGGGAGGTTGAAGCCCGTGAAGTTCGGGTTGCCGCCGCTGCACAGCTCGCCGTCCGGCACGAAGCCCCGGGTGCGGCCGGCGCCGTCGGAGCGCAGCACGGAGAACCAGTTGTAGAACGGCGTTGTGCCGCTGATCTGTTGGGCCGCCTTGCACGCCGGGTTGACGGGTTTGATCTCGCCGGTGTCGGTGAGCGCGTCCTGCCAGCAGAGGAAGGTGCGGCTGCCGGGTTTCATGGGGGTGCCGTGGGCCTCCGCCCTGCCGCCGGTGGCGAGGATCAGGGCCAGGGCGGGGACGGTGGTGAGCAGGGCGAGGAGCACGAGGAAGAGGGCTCGGTGGGGGGTGGGGCGCGGTAATCGCGGTACGGCACCGGGAGTTGGGCTTGGATTTGTCACGGACATGACAGTTCTACGTCCCTTCGGTCGGCGGGTGCGAGGAACGTGCGGAGGTGACTGCGTGGGGTGGGGCGACCCGGCCACCCGGCGGGTTCCGGACCGCCGGACGGGTGGGAGCGCTCCCACCCCACTTGTCCGTGAAGTTAGCGCGGACTGGGGTGGCTGTAAACGGCGGGGGCCACTTGAAGTGGCTGTGACCTTCAGACCTTCACGGCACCGCAACGGGTGGTCGCCGGTGGGGCATCCACAGACCGGGGCGGGCTTCTGGTGGAGTGTCAGACGTCCCAGGCGGCCCGGATCGCTGCCGCTTCGCGTTCTGCCTGGTGCTTGCCGATGAGGAGAGCCTGGCCGGTGATCTCGGGGTCCATCATTTTCACCGGAGCCTTGAGACGGCTGAAATCGGGGTCCACGGGTATCAGCCGGGTGGTTTCGCGCAACTGGGCGAGTTCCGCGTCCGCTCTCACGGTCGAGGCGGAAAGCTCGCTGCCGGCTCCGCCGCCCCGGGACCCGAGGGGAAGGCAGGAAATGGCCACGAGAAGGTCGGCCGGCGGGGCCACCACCGCGTTCAGGTGATTGAGGATGCCGCCGTCCATGTAGCGGGCTCCTTCGATGATGACGGTGGGGAACAGCATCGGGACGACGCAACTGGCGGCGACAGCGTGCAGCAGCGGCACACCGGATTCCTGGCCCCACACGACGAGCTCGCCGGTGTCGGTGTTGATCGCGGTACATCGGAACCCGGCGGGCCAGGCGGCACCGTCGAGTGTTTCGAGCAGGCCGAGGTAGTCGTCCTCGGTGAGCGTGGTCGTCGCCTCCTGGGCCGCGGAGCCGATCGCCCGTAGCGCTTGCCGCGGGTCGGCGGCGAGGGCGGCTCGGCGCGAGGCGTTCAGGAAGGCTTCCGAGCCTGCCGTCAGGCCGGCGAAGTCAATCCTCCGCCCGACCGCCGCCAGGACCGCGAGGGCGTCGGTGGGCTCGCGGCCGCCGGCCAGCAGCGCACCGACCAGAGCTCCGGCGGACGTTCCCACGATGACCGAGGCCCCCGTCAGGTCGACACCGGCTTCGCGCAGCCCAGTGAGCAGGCCTGTCTGCCAGGCGACACCGACGGTGCCGCCGCCCCCGACAACGACCGTGCGCGTCCGTGAGTCCATTCGCCGAGAAGGACTCCCGCCTTCTTCGATCGCGTTCAGTGCCATGTCAGGCCTCCCGGTCCGCTGCGGCAGTTCGCTCAACCGCCGTTGAGCAGAGACCGTACCCCATTCACTCAACGCCTGTAGAGTGAGACCGTGACCGAGACCTCCCGTGACGCCAGACGCGCCCGTACCGCACAGCGGATCCTCGACGCCGCCCGGCAGGAATTCGCGGCACGAGGCTTCGACGGCGCGACGATCCGGGGTATCGCCGGCGTGGCGGGAGTGGATGCCTCGCTGGTGATGCAGCACTTCGGCTCGAAGGCCGCCCTTTTCAACTCGGCCGTCCAACTGCCCGGCGACGACGAGCAGAGCGCCGCCGAGCATCTTCTGGAGGTCCTCGCCGTCCGGCTGGGTGAACTACCCCCCGAGACGACCGCTCTGGTCCGGTCCATGCTGACGGTGCCGGAAGCGGCGGACTCGATGCGGTCCTTCCTCGACGAACGCGTCGACAACCTCGCCCGGTCACTGGACGGGGACGACGCACACCTGCGCGCCCTGATCACCGTGAGCGGCATCCTCGGCCTGACGATCACGCAGCACTTCCTGAAGCTGCGCGCCTTCGACGACGTCTCCCACGCATCGTTGCTGGAGGCCGCCCGCGGTTGGACCGCATACCTGTCGAGCGACTCGTGAACCTGCCGCCCACGGATGCGGCCGCGGCCTGGTCCCCTACGATCCCGACATGATCACAGTCGCCGTCACGGTCGCACTGGCCTTCGCCGGGTATGTCGCCACGTACCTCAACGGCCTGCGGTTGACGCAGCGACAGGAGCGGCTCGCCCGGGTCAATCGTCAACTCAGCGACCTCTACGGGCCGTTGTTCGCGCTGACGGAGACCAACACCCGCACCTTCGCCGCGTTCCGGAAGCGGCACGCCCGTCACGAGGGCATCTCGCCCTTCAGCGACGAAACCCCGCCGACCGACGAGGAACTCGCCGAGTGGCGGCTGTGGGTGATGACCGTTTCCCTGCCGGTCCTGCGGGAGATGCGCGATCTCGTCGTCCGGCGGGCGGATCTGCTGCGCGAGCCGGAAATGCCGTCGGTGCTGCTGGATCTGTGCGCGCACACGGCGGGATACGAGATCACCGTGGCGCGCTGGGCGCGGGGCGACTTCTCGGAGCACCTGTCGATGGTCTGGTTCCCCGGCGCGGAGCTGGCCGCATACGCGCGGCAGGGCTTCGGCGAACTGAAGCTGGAACAGGCGCGGTTGCTGGGTGGCCGTGCGGTCGGCGGCGGATGACCGCGGCGGCCGAACGGGCCGATGTGCCGGGTGGGGCGGGCGGACCTTCCGCCGGATGACGCCACAGTGGCCCCACAGACTTGACCTGGTTTTGGTCAAGCGCGCCATGTGGTGACTGGCGTTCGGTCCTGTCCACTTGTCGCATCCACGGGGTTGGTTCCTGACGTTTTCTGGGTCGAGTGGGCGTTGCGATGGAGGAACAGCTCATGAGAAGACAGATCCGCGGTGCGCCGGCCGCGTTCACCGGAGCGCTGCTGCTCACCATGGGAGTGACCGCGACCGGCGGTCGTTCCGCGCGGGCCGATGACAACGGTCGTTCGGGCTCGACTGGGCGCCCGCGTCGGGCGACAGCACCACCCGTACCGTGACCGCCGTTCTGTCCGACAACGGGTCGCGGTCGATCACCGATGCCGGCCTGACCCTCACCGGGCCGGCCGGCACGAAGATCACCACGCACTCCGTGACGCGGGGCCGGACGGTCCGTGGCGGCCATGCGCTGAAGGCCACCTACTCCGTGTCCATCCCGCCCTCGGCGAAGCTCTTCGCCTCCAACGACTTCCAGGGGACGGCGAGTTACCGCTTCCGGTCGTGGGGGAGGACCCGCCTCACCGCCGGTGACACGATCATCGTCAACCACCAAGTGACCGCCCCTTACCGGACGTTCGCGTCCACCACCGCGAGCTTCAGCGAGTCCGGTACCCAACTCGGCATCCGGGCGCAGGGTGCGGACCTGTACAACGGCACCAACGAATACGGCTCGGTCTATCTGCCCGGCGCCGAGCACGACGGTTCGGTGACGACCGTGAAGCTCGACTCGCAGTCGAACACGGATGTTTGGGCGAAGGCCGGGGTCATGGTCCGCAACGACATCACCCAGCCCAACACCTCACCCGGGTACGTGGCCCTCGTCGCGACCCCGGGCAACGGCTACCTCCTCGACTGGGACAGCGACGGCGACGGAAAGCTGGACTCGCAGGACTCCGCCGGAACCGCCGCCTACCCCTCGTGGCTGAAGCTCGTCCGCAACGGCACCAGCTACAGCGGCTATTACTCGTCCGACAACGCCACTTGGGACCTGGTCGGCACCCTCACCGTCCCCACCGCCGCGGCCACCCAGGACGTCGGCCTCACCCAGACCTCGCACGCCTCGGGCACGACGGGCGAGGCCGACTTCGACGGGTTCACGACCAGTCCCTAGCCCAGTGCCCCAAGTCCCGTACGGCGGCCGGTGCTCTCCTAGACCGGCGCCGTGCGGGCGCGCATCGCCGGTTCGGCGGGCGGGAGTTCGGTGGCGGCGGCCGGGAGTTCGATGGTGAACTCCGTGCGGCCCGGGACGCTGGTCACGTCGATGCGGCCGCCGTGGGCTCCGGTGATCGCCGTGGCGATGGCCAGGCCGAGGCCGGAGCCGCCCTCCTTGCCGCCGGCCCGGGCGCGGGAGGCGTCGGCGCGGGTGAAGCGTTCGAAGACCGTGGGGAGGAGGGCCGGGGGGATGCCGGGGCCGTCGTCGCGTACCCGGATGACGACGGTACGGTCGGCGGTGGCCTCGACGCTCGCCGTGACCGTCGTGCCGACTGGTGTGTGCATCCGCGCGTTGGCCAGCAGGTTGGCCAGCACCTGGTGCAGGCGGGCCTCGTCGCCGACCACCAGGGCCGGGGCGTCCAGGGACAGATGGAGCTGCCACTCGTGGCCGGTGCCCGCGGCGCGCGCGTCCCACACCGCCTCGGCGAGCAGCGCCGCGAGGTCCACCTCGGCGGACTGCAACGGCCGGCCCTCGTCGAGCCGGGCGAGGAGCAGGAGGTCCTCCACGAGGCCCGTCATGCGCGCCGACTCGGCGGTGACCCGGCGCCAGGCGAGACCCGGCTCGATGCGGTCGGTGCCGCGGTTCATCAGCTCGGCGTAGCCCGCGATGGAGGCGAGCGGGGTGCGGAGTTCATGGCTGGCGTCGGCGAGGAAGCGGCGCATGCGTTCCTCGCTGCGGCGCATCTGCTCCTCGCTGCGCTGGCGTTCGGCGAGCGAGGACTCGACGTGGTCGATCATGCGGTTGAGCGCGGCGCCGACCTGGCCGGCCTCGCTGCCGGGGTCGGTGTCCCGCTCGGGGACCCGGGTGAGGGCGGTGACCTCGCCGTGCCCGAGCTGCGAGCGGGAGACCTCGACCGCGGTGGCGGCGACCCGGCCGAGCGGCCGTAGCTGCCGTCGTATGACCACCGCGCACAAGAAGCCCGCCGCGGTCAGTCCGGTGAGGGCGACGGCCGCCTCGACCGCCACCAGACCGCTGATCATGTGCTGTACGTCGTCCATCGGGAGGCCGGTGAGGACCCGGACGCCATCGCTGTCGAGGGCCGTGAGCCGGTAGGTGCCGAGGCCGGGCACGGACCGGGTGTGTTTCGCGCTGTCGGCGGTGATGCCCGCGAGGGCCGTGCGCTGGGTGGCGGTGAGGTTCTGGGGCGGGGCGTCCTGTCTGACGACGGCCGCGGCGATGATCTTGCCGTTGGCGTCGAACCGTGCGGCGAGCGTCCCGACGGCGTGGCCGTTCTCCATGAGGAACCCGAGGTCCCCGTCGAAGCCCGGGTGGTGTGCGGCCCCGCCCAGGCTTCGCTGGGCCGCGTCACCGACCCGGTCGTCCAAGTCGCCCAGCAGATAGGCGCGTTGGACGAAGACGGTGGTGAGGGCCATCGTGGCGCACACGGCGACCAGGGTGGCGCTGATGAAGAGCAGGAGGCGGGTGCGCAGTGAACGGCCGCGCAGGCGGCCTCGGTTGCGGGTCAGGAGGTTCATCTGCCGTCCTCCACGGGCCGTAGGGCGTATCCCATTCCTCGCACGGTGTGGATCATCGGCGCCCGGCCCCGGTCTATCTTCCGGCGGAGGCTGGAGATGTAGACCTCGACGAGGTTGCCGCCGCCGAAGCAACTGCTCCACACCTGGTCGAGGATCTGTGCCTTGCTCAGCACCTGGCGGGGATGGTTGAGGAACAGGCTGAGCAGGTCGAACTCCTTGGCGGTGAGCTGGACCGGCTCACCGGCGCGCCGTACCTCGCGGGTCTCGCCGGTCAGGACGAGGTCGCCGAGGACCCGTACGGAGTCGTCGGACGGGGGCCGTTCGCCGCCCGCCCGGCGCAGCAGTCCGCGCAGCCGCAGCACGACCTCCTCCAGGGAGAAGGGCTTGGTGACGTAGTCGTCGGCGCCCGCTTCGAGGCCGTCGAGGCGGTGCTCGATCGCGTCGCGGGCGGTGAGCATGAGGACGGGCAGCCTGGGGTTCTCGTACCGGAGTCTGCGCAGCACCTGTACGCCGTCCAGGTCGGGCAGCATGCCGTCGAGGACGACGGCGTGCGGGGCGCAGCCGCGGGCGATCCGCAGCGCGCTGTGCCCGTCCGGCGCGGGGTAGGGCCGCCAGCCGGCCTCGGTGACCGCGACGGAGAGCAGCTCGGTGAGCGCGGGCTCGTCGTCGACGATGAGCACGCGTACGCGGCTGCTGCGGGACCCCGATGTGCCAGTCATGTCCCGATTCTGTCCCCGTCCGCTGGGGGAACCCTGTGTTCCACCTGAGTCCTGGCGATGACCTGCGCGGATGCGCGGCGGACGAACGCGGAGGGCCGCACCCCCGTCGCCGGGGATACGGCCCTCAACTGCCTTGCCGTGGCCGCTAGGACCTGTCCGGCGGATCATGCCGCAGACGCGGGGCCTGGCACGCACTCCCCCACTGCCTTAAAGGCGTGGGGGGACCCCCAGCCGCGTTGTCGTCGGTTGCCAACGCTCCGCGTTGCCGCCCTCCTCCGCCTTGCAGCTGCACGCACCAGGCCCCGCTCACCGGCGCTGATCAGATGCCGTCGGTCTCCTGCGACCTGATCCGCCGGACAGGCCCTAGTTGCGGATCAGGTTGCGCAGGACGTACTGGAGGATGCCGCCGTTGCGGTAGTAGTCGGCCTCGCCGGGGGTGTCGATGCGGACGACCGCGTCGAACTCCACGCCGGTGTCGGTGGTGACCTTGACCGTGCTCGGGGTGGTGCCGTCGTTCAGCTCGGTGATGCCGGCGACGGAGAAGGACTCCTCGCCGGTCAGTCCGAGGGACTCGGCGGACTGGCCCGCCGGGTACTGGAGCGGGATGACGCCCATGCCGATGAGGTTCGAGCGGTGGATGCGCTCGTACGACTCGGCGATGACGGCCTTGACGCCGAGGAGCGCGGTGCCCTTGGCGGCCCAGTCGCGGGACGAGCCGGAGCCGTACTCCTTGCCGGCCAGGATGACCAGCGGGATGCCCTGCTCGATGTAGTTGCGCGAGGCGTCGTAGATGAAGGAGACGGGGGCGTCCGGCTGCGTGAAGTCGCGGGTGAAGCCACCCTCGGTGCCGGGCGCGACCTGGTTGCGGAGGCGGATGTTGGCGAAGGTGCCGCGGATCATGACCTCGTGGTTGCCTCGGCGGGAGCCGTAGGAGTTGAAGTCACGCCGCTCGATGCCGTGCTCGGTGAGGTACTTGCCGGCCGGGGTGTCGGCCTTGATGGCGCCGGCGGGCGAGATGTGGTCGGTGGTGACCGAGTCGCCGAGCTTGGCGAGGACGCGGGCGCCGTCGATGTCGGAGACCGGGGTGGTCTCCATCGTCATGCCCTCGAAGTACGGGGGCTTGCGGACGTAGGTCGACTGCGCGTCCCACTCGAAGGTGTTGCCCTCCGGGATGGGCAGCGCCTGCCACTGGGCGTCGCCCGCGAAGACGTCGGCGTAGGACTTGTTGAACATGTCCTCGCCGATGGCGTTCGCCACGACGTCGTTGACCTCGGCCTCGGAGGGCCAGATGTCCTCCAGGTAGACCGGCTTGCCGTCCTGGTCGGTGCCGAGGGCGGCGGTGGTGATGTCGACCTTCATGGAGCCGGCGAGGGCGTACGCGACGACCAGCGGCGGGGACGCCAGGTAGTTCATCTTGACGTCCGGGTTGATCCGGCCCTCGAAGTTGCGGTTGCCGGAGAGCACCGAAGTGACGGCCAGGTCATGGTCGTTGACGGCCTTGGAGACCTCCTCCGGCAGCGGGCCGGAGTTGCCGATGCAGGTGGTGCAGCCGTAGCCGACGAGGTTGAAGCCGACCTTGTCGAGGTAGGGGGTGAGCCCCGCCTTGTCGAAGTAGTCGGTGACGACCTTGGACCCGGGCGCGAGGGTGGTCTTGACCCAGGGCTTCCGCGTCAGACCCTTCTCCACGGCCTTCTTCGCGACGAGCGCGGCGGCGACCATGACGTACGGGTTCGAGGTGTTGGTGCAGGAGGTGATGGCCGCGACCGTCACCGCGCCGTGGTCGATCTCGTAGGTCGAGCCGTCGGGGGCGGTCACGGTGACCGGGTTCGTCGGGACGCCGTTGCTGGCGGCCGGGGCGTCGGAGGCCGGGAAGGACTCCTTGCCCGCCTCGTCGTCGTCGGCGACGTAGTTGCGCACGTCGCTCTTGAACTGCTCGGCGGCGTTCGCCAGGACGATGCGGTCCTGCGGGCGCTTCGGTCCTGCGATCGACGGGACGACCGTCGAGAGGTCCAGCTCCAGCTTCTCGGAGAAGTCGGGCTCGGCGGCCGGGTCCAGCCAGAGGCCCTGCTCCTTGGCGTACGACTCGACGAGCGCGACCTGCTGCTCGTCACGGCCGGTCAGACGCAGGTACTTCAGGGTCTCGTCGTCGATCGGGAAGATCGCGGCGGTGGAACCGAACTCCGGCGACATGTTGCCGATGGTGGCGCGGTTCGCGAGGGAGGTGGCGGCGACGCCCTCGCCGTAGAACTCGACGAACTTGCCGACCACGCCGTGCTTGCGGAGCATCTCGGTGATCGTGAGCACGAGGTCCGTGGCGGTGGTGCCCGGGGTCAGCTCGCCCGTGAGCTTGAAGCCGACGACGCGCGGGATGAGCATCGAGACCGGCTGGCCGAGCATCGCGGCCTCGGCCTCGATGCCGCCGACGCCCCAGCCCAGCACACCGAGGCCGTTGACCATCGTGGTGTGCGAGTCGGTGCCGACGAGGGTGTCGGGGTACGCCTGGCCGTTGCGCACCATGACCGTACGGGCCAGGTGCTCGATGTTGACCTGGTGGACGATGCCGGTGCCCGGCGGGACGACCTTGAACTCGTCGAACGCGGTCTGGCCCCAGCGCAGGAACTGGTAGCGCTCGCGGTTGCGGCCGTACTCCAGCTCGACGTTCTGCGCGAACGCCTCGTGGGTGCCGAACTTGTCCGCGATGACGGAGTGGTCGATGACCAGCTCGGCCGGCGCGAGGGGGTTGATCTTCGCCGGGTCGCCGCCCAGCTCCTTCACGGCCTCACGCATGGTCGCGAGGTCCACCACGCAGGGCACGCCGGTGAAGTCCTGCATGATCACACGGGCCGGCGTGAACTGGATCTCCTGCGACGGCTGGGCCTGCGAGTCCCAGGTGCCGAGGGCGCGGATGTGGTCGGCGGTGATGTTCGCGCCGTCCTCGGTGCGGAGCAGATTCTCCAGCAGGACCTTAAGGCTGTAGGGGAGCCGGGCCGAGCCCTCCACCTTGTCCAGGCGGAAGATCTCGTACGACTCGTCGCCCACCTGCAGCGTGCTGCGGGCGTCGAAGCTGTTCGCCGACACGACAGTCTCCTTCATTGATGTGCGCGTTCCCACCGCATCCTGCCGCTACGACGTCTTGGCCGATCCGCTAAGGTAAGGCTAAGTTAGGCAAGCCTTACTACTGGGATCGGCGGAGTGTTGCGGCTGCGGTGCACCTCGGCAGATATCTCGATGTCGAGATAACTCTAGTACATGGGGGCGGGCTGGTCATGCCCGGACCCGGCCGCGCGCGAAAACCGGTGGAGCCGACGCGCCGCGTGTCCGTACCGTCCCCGGGGTGACCTATCTGAGCCCGCTCGGGTATCTGCTGGGACTTGAGGGCGCCGCCCTGCTGCGCGGCTTCCGGGAAAGAAGCGCCGACCAGGCCTTCGTCGAGGCCCGGACGGCCGAGATCCGCAGGCTGCTGGAGACCCCGGAGCTCGCCGACGCCGAGGGCGTCACAGCGGTCCCCGGCGCGATCAGTACGGCCGACGTCTATCAGGACTGGGCGCCGCACTACGACGATCCCGGCAACCAGATGATCGACATCGAGCAGCCCCTCGTCCAGCGCATCCTGGACGGCCTGCCGGTCGGCGCGGCACTGGACGCCGCCTGCGGCACCGGACGGCACACATCCCATCTGCACCGGCTCGGCCATCGCGTGACCGGCGTCGACGCCTCACCGGAGATGCTCGCGCGGGCACAGGAGCGGCTGCCGGACGTCGACCTCCGCCAGGCCGACCTGCATCAACTGCCGCTTCCCGACGACGCAGTCGACACGGTCGTCTGCGCGCTCGCGTTGACCCACGTCCCCGATCTGGCGGCCGTACTGGCCGAGTTCGCGCGTGTGCTGCGGCCCGGCGGGCATCTCGTGATCTCGGACGCGCACGTCATGTCGTCCTACCTCCGGCCCACCC
>NZ_JBXVPZ010000064.1:0-31033 GCF_057961495.1 Streptomyces sp. P5F9
CTCCCCGGCCCCCTGATCGCTCGGGAAGGATCGCCCATGATCACAAGCCCCCACCCGACAACCGGCCCCACCTGGGATCGCATCGCGCTTCCCGACCCTACGGTCCGTGAACGCGTCAGCCCGGAGGAATGGGCCGTACGGGTCGATCTGGCCGCCTGCTACCGACTGATCGCACGGTACGGCTGGACGGACATGATCTACAACCACATCTCCGCCCGGGTGCCCGGCAGTCACGACCGGTTCCTGATCAACGCGTTCGGCCTGCTCTACGAGGAGGTCTGCGCGTCGAACCTGGTCACGGTGGACCTGGCGGGAAACGTTCTGGACGGCCCTGAGTCGGGTGCCAATCCGGCCGGCTTCATCATCCACTCCGCCGTCCACCGGGCCCGCCCCGAAGTGGCCTGTGTGCTGCACACCCACAGCAAGGCCGGTTCCGCCGTGGCTGCGCAGCCACGCGGCCTGCTCGACATCAGCCAGCACGCCATGCGCTTCCACGGCCGGCTGGCCTACCACGACTTCGGCGGCATCGTGCTGGACGAGGCGATGCAGGGAAAGCTGGTCGGCGACCTCGGCGACAAGCGGGCGCTGATCCTGCGCAACCACGGCCTGCTCACCACCGGCCAGGACGTCCGCTCGGCCTTCGAGGACCTCTACTACCTCGAACTCGCCTGCCAGATCCAGGTCGCCGCGCAGGCAGGCGGCTCGGTCATCGAGTGCGACGAGGAGATCGCCGAGCACACCGCCGGCCAGTTCGACACGTCCAACGAGGCCTTCATCCACGGCCGCGACTGGGCCGCCCTGCGCCGACTGCTCGACCGCACCGACCCGTCGTACGCGGAGTGATGTGAAGGTGAGCAGAGATATGAAGGACAGACCGTTCGGCCTCGTCGCCACTGCCGCCGCGCTGCGCAGCGGCGCGCTGTCCAGCGAGGCCCTCACGGAGCAGCTGCTGACGGATGCCGAGGAGCGCGCGGACCTCGGCGCGTTCATCACCCTGGATCACGAGCGGGCCATGCGCGCGGCGCGGCAGGCCGACCGCTCGCCTACCCGCGGCCCGCTGCACGGGGTGCCGCTCGCGGTCAAGGACAACATCCACGTCGCCGGCCTGCCCAACACCGCCGCCACCCCCGCGCTGAAGGACTTCGTTCCCGACGCGGACGCGCCGGTGGTGCGGCGGCTGGTGGCGGCGGGCGCGTTCGTCCTCGGCAAGACGAACATGCACGAGCTGGCGTACGGGGTCACCAGCGCCTCCTCGGCCGCCGGCCCGGTGCGCAACGCCCACGACCCCACCCGTATCGCCGGAGGCAGCAGCGGCGGCACCGCGGTCGCCGTCACCTGCGGGGTCCCAGCGGGCCTCGGCACCGACACCGGCGGATCGGTACGGATCCCGGCCGCGCTGTGCGGGCTCAGCGGGCTGCGCCCCACGCCCGGCCGCTATCCGGGCGGGTCGGTGACCCCGTTGTCGGCCACCCGGGACACCGTCGGACCGATCGCGCACACCGTGGCTGACCTGGCACTGCTCGACGCAGTGCTGAGCACTGATGCCGACGCGGTACCCAGCACCGATGCCCACACGGTCGAGGCCGCGGCGCCGGAGCGCATCCGGCTCGGCATCCCGCGTGGTGCCTTCACCGAGCCGCTGGGCACCGAGACCGCTGTCTCGTTCGAGCGCGCGATCGACCGGCTGCGGGCGGGCGGGATCGATGTGGTCGACGTGTCGGCGCCCGACTTCGAAGGGATAGAGGACCGGCTCGGATACCCGATCGCACTCTACGAGGCGCGCCGCGAGCTGAAGCAGTACCTCGCCCGCCACCTCCCGGCGCTGACGCTGGCCGAATTGGCCGACCGCATCGCCAGCCCCGATGTCCGCGGGCTGTTCATGGACTCCATCGTCGACGACGCATCGCATCAGGTCACCGACGCGCACTACTGGGCGGCGGTGGGCGACGGCCGTGACCGGCTGCGCGCCACCTACCGCGACCTGTTCGCCGGCCACCAACTCCACGCCCTCGTCTTTCCCACCACGCCCCGTTGCGCCACGCCCCTGCACGAGCCGACCGGCCTGGCCGATCTCGGCGGCCACCCTCTGCCGACGTTCTCCGTCTTCACCCGCAACACCTCCCCTGGCAGCATCGCTGGCCTGCCCGGGCTCACCCTGCCGATGACCCCCGCCGCGGACCGGCTGCCGGTCGGGCTGGCACTGGACGGCCCACCGGGATCCGATCGTGCGCTGCTCGCCACCGGGTTGCTGGTCGAGCGACTGATCGATGTCAGTGGTGGGGGAATGACTTGAACGCGATCCACATGAGCATCCGGTCGGTCCGCGCACGTGCCGTGGACGTCCCTCTGTCCCGGCCGGTCAGGACGGCGGTCGGCGACGTTCCCACGGCGCCGCTCGTCCTGATCGACGTCGACACCCACGAGGGCGTGCGCGGCCGTTCGTACGTCTTCGGCTACACGGACCGGACACTGGGTGCCCTGGTCAGGCTGCTCACTGACATTTCGCCGGAGCTCGCCGGGAAGTCCGTCGCTCCAGCGGAGCGCATGCGCGACTTCGACCGGCGCTTCAAGCTCCTGGGCTGGCAGGGCCTCGTGGGGATGGTGGTGGGCGGCCTCGACATGGCCCTGTGGGACGCCCTCGGCCGTGCGGCGGGGCTCCCCGTCGTGCGCCTGCTCGGCGGCGAGCCCAAACCCCTTCAGGCCTACGACAGTTACGGCATCGTCGACCCGGTCCAGGACGCTCCGGTCCTGGAGAAGGCGGTCGCCCGCGGCTTCCGCGGCATCAAGATCAAGCTTGCCGGCCGGACCGCCGAGGACGACGTGAAAGTCGTACGAGAGGTCCGGGCGATCATCGGCCACGACGTGGCGCTGATGGTCGACTACAACCAGTCGCTCACCCCCGCAGAGGCGCTGCGACGGATCAACCGAATCGCGGCGTACGACCTCACCTGGGTGGAGGAGCCCGTGCCCGCCGACGACCTGCACGGCCACGCCGCTGTCCGCCGCGCCTCGCCCGTCCCCGTACAGACGGGTGAGAACTGGTGGTTCCCGCGCGGCATGGCCAACGCGGTCGCCGCCGGGGCCAGTGATCTCTGCATGCTGGACATCATGAAGATCGGCGGCGTGACCGGCTGGCTCCAGGCCATGGGCCAGGCCGACGCCGCGTCGCTCCCGCTGTCCAGCCACCTCTTCATGGAGGCGAGTGCGCACACCCTGGCCGTGACGCCGACGGCCCACTGGCTGGAGCACCTCGACTTCGCCGGCCCTCTGCTGGCCGAGCCCGTCCAGCCGGTCGACGGCACGATCACCGCGCGAGGCCCCGGCCTCGGGATCACCTGGGACGAGGAGGCCATCACCCGCTTCAGCTGCTGAGACTCCCTGAGACGGATCGTCACCCACCCGCACTGGAGGACACCGCTCCCACATGCACACCTGATCGAATTGAGATGGAGTACGAGACGTGTCTTCCGTAGTGCGCGTAGCGGCCGTGCAGGCCGAACCCAAGTGGCTGGACCTCGACGCCGGAGTCGCCCAGGCCGTGGACCTCATCACCCAGGCCGCCGCCGGCGGCGCCGAACTGGTCGCCTTCCCCGAGGTGTTCCTCCCCGGCTACCCATGGTGGATCTGGCTCGACTCCCCCCTCTCCGGAATGCAGTACGTACCCCGGTACGCGGAGAACTCCATGACCCGCGACGGCGACCACCTGGCCCGCATCGCGGCAGCCGCCGCCGAACACCACATCTTCGTCGTCCTCGGATTCGCCGAACGCACCATCACCGGCAGCCTCTACATGGCCCAGGCCCTCATCGACGACACCGGCCACATCCTCTCCGTGCGCCGCAAGCTCAAGCCGACGCACGCAGAACGCACCGTCTACGGCGAAGGAGACGGCAGCGACATCCAGGTCCACGACACCAGACTCGGCCGGCTGGGCGCACTGAACTGCGCCGAACACATACAACCGCTGACCAAATACACGATGTTCAGCAAGGGCGAACAGATCCACGTCGCCTCCTGGCCCAGCTTCTCCGTCTACCGCGGCAAGGCGACGGCACTCGGCCCCGAGGTCAACACCGCCGTCAGCCTGGTCTACGCCGTCGAGGGCCAGACCTTCGTCCTCGCCCCCTGCGCCACGGTCGGCCAGGCCGCCCAGGATCTCTTCTGCGACACCGACGCCAAGAAGGAACTCCTCCTCCAGGGCGGCGGATTCACCCGCATCTACGGCCCCGAGGGCACCGAACTCGCCAAGCCCCTGCCCGAGACCGAGGAAGGCATCCTCTACGCCGACCTCGACTTCGACCTCCTCGCCATCGCCAAGAACGCCTACGACCCCGCCGGCCACTACTCCCGCCCCGACGTCTTCAGCCTCAGCTTCGATCCCAGCCCGAGGGAGCGCGTCCAGTACGTCGACCCGACCGCCGACGCCGCCGAGCAGAGGGAGCCCTCCCCGGACACCACCCTGCTGGACTGAGACCTGTAGGGCGGGACTCGACGGACCGTCCCGCCCTACCCCTTCCGATATCCGAACGCCCAGTGAAAGGAACGACGCCATGAACGCCAACGACCCCTTCGCCCGCCTCCCCGAGGCGGCGGCCTTCACCGTCACCAGCACCACGCTCACCGACGGCGCCCCCCTCCCCGACGAGCAGATGTCCGGTCTCTTCGGCATCCCGGGCGGCAAGGACGTCTCCCCGCAACTGTCCTGGAACGGCGCCCCCGAGGGCACCAAGAGCTACGCCGTGACGATGTACGACCCCGACGCGCCGACCGGCTCCGGGTTCTGGCACTGGGCCGTGGCCGACCTTCCCGCCACCGTCGACGAGCTGCCCGAGGGTGCCGGCGACGACACCGGCTCCGGCCTGCCCAAGGGCGCCTTCCAGGTGCCCAACGACGCCCGCATCGGCCGCTTTATCGGCGCGGCCCCGCCCGCCGGGCACGGCCCGCACCGCTACGTTTTCGTGGTGCACGCCCTTGACGTCGAGACGATCGGCATCCCGACTGACAGCACCCCCGCCTTCCTCGGCTTCACCATGGCCCGCCACATCCTCGGCCGTGCCATCCTGACCGCCACCGCCGAGACTCCGGCCTGACCTACAGGCCGCCACGCAGTGGCCCGGGACGAGAGGCTGATCGAGCCCGGCCCCCCTGTGCGATGAAAGGTTTCGCCGGAGAACGAGGAGTGTTCGTGCTCGAGCCGCACCCGTCCCGCAGGCGGCTGTTCGGGCGGCTACCCCGCGGACTGCGCGGGAGCGGGCAGGCCTGTTCTGTTCAGGTGGTCTTACCCAGTTGGGCGGGGGACACCACTCGCCACGCCCTCCAGCCCCGGAACACAAGGGTCGGAATACTGGAACGAATAATCGCGAAACTTAGCCAACCGTGTGCCTGGAAACATCAAGGGAGCCACCCGGACGCTCGCTACACGTCGGCATGAACCGTTGCGAGAGCTTCGGCGTACAGGCCCCGGATGTCGACCTTGCCCTCGGCTCGGACCCATTCATGGATCGCGGCGTCGGCGCAGCCGAGGACGGCGGTGACGAGGGCGCGGGCACGGGCGTCGGGGGTGGTGTCGTCGCCGCGGCCGAGGCGGGCGCGGACATCAGGGATAAGCAGTTCCTGCCAGAGGAACTGCTTCTCCATGCGGCGTGCACGCAGGGAGGGGGTGTTGGCGAGCATGGCGTTGGCGCGCAGGCTGCGTTCGGGGTTCTCGACAAATCCGCTCAGGAGGAGGGCGGCCGCGTAACCCAGGGCCTCCCAGGCCGGCTCCCGGGCAGGGCGGGCCCGGAGCGCGTCACGGACACGCTCACCGGCGACCGTGAAACTCCCGAGGACCACGTCCTCCTTGGTCGGGAAGTGACGGAAGAAACTGCTGCGGGAGACACCTGCCTTCTCCGCGATCTGGTCGGCGGTGGTCTCCTCAAATCCGTCGGCCAGGAACAACTCCATTGCCGCAGCGGTGATCTCGGCGCGGATGGCGGCACGCTGTCGTTCGCGCAGCGACGGCTTGGAGGTCGTCTGGATCGCCTTCATGGAGTGATTCTAGTGGACCACCAATCAATCTGACACTGAGTCCCATGTAGAGTCTAAGTGTCAGAAGCGATTGTGCCCCCCTTCGATCGAAGGCAGCCCCAATGCAGTACAGGACTCTCGGCAGCACCGGCGTCCAGGTCAGTTCACTCGCTCTCGGGACGATGAACTTCGGCCCCTTCGGGAACACGGCCGAGGCGGAAACCACAGCCATGGTGCGCCGCGCCCTGGACGCAGGCATCAACGTCGTCGACACCGCCGACGCCTACTCCGGCGGCATCTCCGAGGAACTTGTCGGCAAGGCACTCAAAGGGGTCGACCGCGACGACGTGGTGCTGGCCACCAAGTTCCGCCTTCCGTTGGGCGATATCACCAGCCCGGGCGACAGGACCGGGCTGGACGGCATCAACAAACAGGGCGGCTCACGCCGGTGGATCATCAAAGCGGTCGAGAACAGCCTGCGCCGTCTGGACACCGACCACATCGACCTTTACCAGATGCACCGCCCCGACCCGGCCACGGACATCGAGGAGTCACTGTCGGCGCTGACCGACCTGCAGCGCGCCGGCAAGGTTCTCTACGTCGGCTCGTCGACGTTCTCAGCCGCGGAGATGGTCGAGGCACAGTGGGTGTCCGAGCGGCGCTCGCTTGCGCGTTTCGTCAGCGAGCAGCCGCTGTACTCGATCCTTTCGCGTGGCATCGAGGCCGACGTGCTGCCCACCGCGCAGAAGCACGGCATGGGCGTGTTGACCTGGAGTCCGCTGTCGGGTGGGTTCCTGTCGGGCAAGTACCAGCCCGGCACCGAGGCGGAACAGTCGTACCGCGACAAGCTCAGGGCTGGCAGCACCATCACCCTTGACGGCGACGACACCCTCAAGCGCGAGGCCGCGGAGAAGCTCTACACACTCGCCGAGAAACACGGCATGTCGCTGGTCGAGATGTCGCTCGCGTTCGTGACCAGCCACCCCGGCGTCACCAGCGTCTTGGTTGGCCCACGCACCATCGAGCAGCTCGAATCGCAGCTGCCCGCCGGAGACCGTGTGCTCTCCGCCGAGGTCCTCGACCGGATAGACGAGATCGTCGCCCCCGGCCGCACCATCAAGGCCGGCGACGCCCACGCCGTGAACCCGGCCCTTGAGGCAGTCCACCGCCGCCGCTGAACCATCGGGGGGCGTTCCGTCGTGTGGTGGATGCGGGGAGGGCCTTCGAGCCAGGCCCGGGTGGGTTGTCTGTGACGATCCAGATCTCCTCATCCGGGTTGGCGTCCTCGGGCAGCTGCAGGAACTGCTGTTAATAGACGCTATTGCGGGAGGCTGCGGTCATGGAGACCCGGGCGGAGGAGCCGCGGGATCACCGGCCCCAGCTCATCGGCGCAGATCACCGTCGCGCTGACGGGCAGCCGGGTGTAAACGCTGATGAGCCGTTTCCTTTTGAGACAAAGTCCGGGTCCTTCGACCTGCGCCTCTGCGGCCAAAGGATCCAGGGTCCACTCCGGTTGCCCAGATTCGTCGAACCCACAGCTCCCCGACGGGCTCCCACTACAGGCACCCCGGCGACACTGTCTTGACCAGAGTGGTGATCTTCGACTGTTCCTCCTCGGCGATCCGTCGCTTGCGGCCCTGCTCGCCCAGGCTATCCAGCCCTGCAGGCGCGAGCTGTTGCTGCGGTGCAGCCAGCACCGGACGGTTTTTTGGCTGCAGCCCAGCTTCACAGCGATCGCCAGTACCCGCAGCTCCGACCAGCTCAGCTCGGTCGTCCGCGCCCCCATCACCTCATTCGGCGGCGCCTTTTGTGCCCACGACAACCTGCGAACGACGGACCGCTCGTCCTCGTCCCGGCCGTGCCCGTACCACCGTCCAGCGCCCGCCATCGAGCACCGTCAGCCACCCCGCCACCAAGGCATGTACCCAGCGAAAGAGGAACCCAGCACAAGCCACCTGCCGTGATGAACCTCAACGAGAACGTCGCCGAAGTCGGTAGGCTCGTCGAAAGCAGACCTTCGCGGGCACGAACTCGCCGAGGCGATCAAGAGCATCCCCGGGATCGACCTCCTGCCAGCCCGCCAGACGCAGCAGGACGACTGCCCATCCGACGGACTGCGCATTCACGCGCCCCAGGTCAGACTCACGCTGCAACGCGGAGCAAGAGGCTTCTGCTCACTTGCGGTTCGGGCCCTCTCCCCCACCCGCCGGAGCGGTCGGATCTGCCAATAATTGGAACTGGGGGAGACGGATCAACGCCAGGGGCGAGAAGTCCTGCCGCCCCTGGAAGCCACGAACTCAAACCGGACCTAGAACAAGGGGTGCGCGGGACAGGCCCTCCCCGTCACCCTGCGGCAGCGCTGATCCCGGCGATACGACCCGAACTGATCGCCCAGGACAGCGGAGTGCCGAACCGGTGCTCGTCAAAACCGACCCAGCCGCCGACGACCGAGCCGGCCCCGAACAGTCCGGGGATGGGCCGAGACTGCTCGTCGAGCACCCGCAGGCGCTGGTCGATCCGCAGCGGCCCGGCGGTGTCGATCATCAGCGGCCGGAACCGCAGTGCGTAGAACGGCGGCTTGAGCAGCGGGACCAGGTGCTCGGGGTCCTTTGCCCACAGCGCGTCACGCCCGGCCTCGCAGAAACCGTTGTATTCCTGCACGGTGGCGGCAAGCGCCTCCGGGTCGGCACCGATCCAGCGTGCGATCTCCGACCAGTCATTGGCCGAGACACACCACTCCTTGTTTGCCGGATCAGCCAGAGTGTCACGCAACGTGTTGCGGTAGCCCCCGGTTATCCAGGCGCCCGGATCATCCTCGCCGGGACGCACCTCACCGGCCAAAGGGTCCGGCTGTTCGATGACATGCTGCACCAAGGCGTCGTCGAACAGTGCGAACCCGGCCATGCCGGGCTGGACGATCAGCGCGTTGGTGGTGGCGTTGACCATGCCGAGCGATTCGTCCAGGAACCGTTCGCCGCGTGCATTCACCCACAGGCAACGAGGTTCCATACCCGCGCGGTTCGGCTTGTTCTTCTTGGTCTTGAAGCTGTAGCAGTTCTCCTTGATGAGGAACGAACGGCCGCCAGTGTCGGCCCCGACCGCGCCGGCGAGGGCAATTCCGTCACCGGCCAGCCGCTTGCTGTCGGTCCAGTAGACGTCCTCGTCGTAGATGCCCGGGAACTTCTCGTGCAGCAGGTCGACGTTTCCGGTGAACCCCCCGGTGGCGAGCACGACCCGCGAGGTCTCGATCGTGATCCTGCCGTCCTTGGTGTCGGCCACCACCGCGCTCACCCCGGTCTCCGGCGAGCCGATGATCCCGGCCGCTGCGGCCCTGGTGAAAATCTGGCCGCCATTGGCGGTGAAGCGCTCTTTGAGTACCTCCATCGCCCGCTGGAAGCTTCCCGGGGGGTTGGCCCACCCGCTGGGCTCCACACCCAGATCCCTGCCCGTCATGGGCCGGTAGCCGATACCGCGATCCTCCAGCCACTGCACCGTCTCGTCGGCCTCGTCCACCCACAGCCGGACAAGCCTGGGATCCACGCCGTCGTAATGGTTGTACGCCATCGTGTCCCGGAAGACAGCGTCGGGCGAGTTCCCTAGGCCTGCCTCACGCTGGGACCTGCTCTGCACCGCGAACAGGAAGCCGCCGGACATACCGGCGTTGCCGCCCACGAGCGAGCGCTTTTCCAGCACCACGACCCGGTCCAGTCCATGTTCCTGTGCGGTGATCGCTGCCGGCAGGCCGGCACCACCGGCCCCGATCACCACCAGGTCCGCCGTCAGTTCGCCGCTGAGCTCGCTCACTGGTCCTCGCTCTCGTTGTTGATCACGCGCTCCACGCGCGCGGGCTTGTCGGTGGAGGTCGTCGTCTCGCCGACGCTGTCGTACCCATCCACTTGTTCGGGTTGCGGTGCGGGCGCCATGTTCACCGCGTATGGCGGGTTGAAGGTCACCTCGCGATCCACACGGTGTGCATCCGGCACTGTCCCGCCGAACTTCGGGAAACGGTCCGGACGATTGATCGACGACTCGCCACCCCGGTCCTCGGCCTCGAAGGTGACACACCCGGCGTCTCCTGCGCCCGGCACTCCTCGATCTCACGGGCGGGCGCGCCCGCGGAACGCTGGTAGGTCCGGCGGCTCATCGGTTGGGTGATGGCACGAACGCCCTCCAACCGCTGGACGGCGCGTTCGAGGGGCATATTGCTCATGCGGTTGCTCCCTCAGGTGTGGGGGTGTCGGCGGTGAAGAGGTGGCAGGCGACCGACCGGCCGTCGACGACGGTGACGGCCGGCCGCTGGATCCGGCACGTCGACGTGGCGTGCGGGCAGCGCGGTGCGAAGGGACAGCCCTGTGGTGCGGTTCCTGTCCCCTCGCCGCCGGCGACCGGATCGGCCTGCTGCCGGGCTGCCCGCCGTTTGCGCTGGCGGAGCGGGTCGGCCACGGGAGAGCTGGCGATCAACGCCTGGGTGTAGGGGTGCAGCGGCCGGCACAGGACGTCCTGCGTGGTTCCGCTCTCCATGACGCGCCCGCGGTAGAGCACGACCACTCGTTGGGCGATGGCCGCGACCACCGCGAGGTTGTGCGCGATGAACAACATCGCCGTCCCCCGTTCGCGGCTGAGGTCGCTCATCAGGTCGAGCATCCGCGCCTGGGTGATCACATCGAGGGCGCTGGTCGGTTCGTCGCAGATGACGAGCGCGGGATCGGTGGAGATCGCCCTGGCGATGGCGATGCGCTGACGCTGGCCTCCGGAGAACGCGCTCGGGTAGCGGTCGATCGCGTCGGCGGGCAGGCCGACCCGGGTCAGCAACTCCCCGATCCGCGTTCGGGCGTCCGCGGCGCTGAGCTTGCCGTGGACTTCGAGGGGTTCACTCAGCGTCCTGCCGATGGTGCGTGCCGGATTGAGCGAGGCGTAGGGATCCTGGAAGACGACTTGGAGCCCGGTGGACAGATCCCGCCGTTCGGCGGCGTGCTGGTGGGTGATGTCCTGGCCGCCCAGGTGGATGGTGCCCCGTGCCGGGGCCGTCAGGCCGAGGATCGCCCTGCCCACCGTCGACTTGCCCGAGCCCGACTCGCCCACCAGGCCCACGATTTCCCCGTGGCCGACCGTGAGGCTCACGTCCTCGACCGCCTTGGTGGGACTGGAGCGCCATCCGCTCCTGTACTCCACACCGAGATCCTTGACATCCAGCAGGGGTGTACTCATTCCCCGCTCCTTTCCTGGCCCGCGTCGACCGGAAGCCGGGGTGTCGCCGCGACCAGCGTGCGGGTGTATTCCTGGGCGGGCGAAAGGAGCACCGCCTCCGTGGTGCCCTCCTCGATCAGACGTCCGTCCGACATGACCGCGACCCGGTCGCAGATGTCGGCGACCACGCCCAGGTCGTGTGTGACCAGCAGAAGCGTCAGTGAGGACTCTTCCCGCAGGTGCAGGAGGAGATCGATGATTTCTGCCTGGACGGTGACGTCGAGTGCCGCGGTGGGTTCGTCGGCGACCATCACGTCGGGCTCGCCACTGAGGGCGAGCGCGATCGCCACCCGCTGTGCGATGCCCCCGGAGAGCTGGTGTGGATAGCGGCGGGCGACCGCGACAGGATCGGGCATGCCGACGCGGGTCAGCAGACTCAGTGCGATCCGCCGGGCCTCCCGCCGACGGACGCGCCGATGCAGGCAGATCATCTCGTCCAGTTGCGAGCCGACGGTGAAGGACGGGTCGAGCGCCGCCATCGGCTCCTGGGCGACAAGACCGATCCGAGACCCGCGGATCTTGCGCAGTTGCGCTTCGTCCAGGCGGAGCAGGTCCTCGCCGTGGAGCAGCACGCGGCCGGAGGTGACCCGCCCGGGCTGCGGCACCAGCCCGAGGATGGACAGCGCAGTCGTCGTCTTGCCGGATCCGGACTCGCCGACCAGGCCGAACACCTCTCCGCGGCGCAGATGGAAGCCGACGTCGCGGACCACGGCTCGGTCGCTGCCGTCCTGACCCGGGTAGGACACGTGAAGCCGATCGACCGTCAGCACCGCGTCCGACGCTGGCGCCGGCCCGGGCGGGGCCACTCCGTCCGCGGGCCCGTCCGGCACCGGCCGTCGCGGGTCGGGCAGTTGCGAGGGCCGCCGGTGCCCGCTCACCGCCTGCAGCAGGGAGTTGCCGACGAGGTTGAGGGCCAGCACGGTCGCGGTGAGGGCGAAGCCGACCGGCACCATCAGCCACGGGTGCTGATCGAGGTTGTTTGCGGCGTCCAGGGTCATCTGCCCCCAGCTCGGGGTCTCGGGCGAGAAGCCGAGGCCGAGGAAGGACAGGGAGGTCAGAAACAGGAACGTGCCGCTGTACTGCACGACCGCCTGCGCGATGAGGGGACCGGTGACGTTGGGCAGGATGTGCCGGGCCAGGATCCGCAGGCGCGACAGTCGGGAGACCAGCGCGGCGTCGACGTAGGGCAGGTCGCGTGCGGCGGCCGTCGAGGTCCGCACGACCCGGAAGAGAGCGCCGCTGGTCAACACACCAAATGCGATGGCCATCACGATCAGGTTGTTGTCGGTCACCGCGGCGATGGCCAGCACCACCACAAGTCCCGGCAGCGCGAACAGGATGTCGACCACGAAGGTGGCGGCGGCGTCGACCCGCCCCGACAGGTAGCCCGCGAGCAGCCCGCCGGGTACGGCGAGCAGCAAGGAGACCCCTACCGGGATGAGCGCGGTCAGCAACAGTCCGCCTCCACCGTGCAGCAGCCGCGAGAAGACGTCGCGGCCGAGCTCGTCGGAGCCCAGCCAGTGGTGCGCGCCGGGCCCGCTGAAGGCACTGGTCAGGTCCTGGTCCAGTGGGTCGATGGGCGCGAGTACCGACGCCATTGCGCACGCCACGCTGATCCCGATCAGCCAGATGAGGCTCACCCAGACCGCCGGGCGGGCGAGTGCCCTGCGCAGGGCTGTGATGGACGGGGTCATGAGAACCGGATCCTTGGGTTGAGGGCCGCGGCTACCACATCGGTCAGCAGGTTGACGGCGACGATGATGAGGCTGAACGCCAGCACTGCGCCCTGCACGATCGGAAGATCATGTTGGCGGATCGCGCTGAGCATCAGTGTGCCCACGCCGGGCAGGTTGAAGATCGCCTCGATCACCATGACCCCGCCGAGGGCGAACACGAATCCGAGGCTGGCCACGGTCACCACCGGGCCGCTGGCGTTGCGCAGCACGTGCCTGAACACAATCCGTCGGCGGGACAGCCCATTGGCCGCAAGCGTACGGACGTAGTCGCGCGAGAGCTGCTCGACAACGCCCACGCGCGTCTGGAACGCCACCGGTCCCACCCCCGCCAGCCCTACGGAGACCATCGGCAGGATCAGATGCGACAGCCATTCCCCCGGTGAGGCGGTGAAGGCCACGTACCCGGTAGCCGGGAACGCCGGAAGCCGGATGGCGAAGAGGAACACGAGCAGGCCCGCGAGCCAGAAGCTCGGAACCGCCATGCCGATGCTGGCCCCCCACATGACCGCACGGTCCACCGCGCCACCCCGCACGGCCGCGACCGTCCCGAGGGTGACGCCGACCAGGAGGGTGAACACCGTGGCGAGCACGGCGACCGAGACCGTGACCGGCAGCGCGCTGCCCAGGGCGTCGGCCACCTTCTGGTTCGACACCAGCGACACCCCCAGGTCGCCGTGGAACAGGCCGCCGATCCAGTCGCCGTACTGGACGAGTGCAGGCCGGTCCAGTCCCAGAGAGGATCGGAGGCGGGCTATCTGGTCCGTCGTGGCCCCGGTACCGAGCAGAAACGACGCCGGGTCCCCGGGAACAAGCTGGACCAGGAGAAACGTCAACGTGGCGACGATCGCCATGATGGGCACCACAGTCGCCAGCCGGCGCAAGCACAGTCGGAGCATGGTCACTCGCCTCCGATCGGCTGCAGGTGGTACAGCATCGGGCCCCCGACTCGCTCAGGCTCGACCACCTTGACGACGGACGGGTCATAGGCGTGCAACTGGCTGCTCAACGCCGGGATCACGTACCAGGCCTGCTCGGCGCCATACTCGGCCAGCTGTGCGTAGAGCTGCTTCTGCTCGTCGCCCTTGGCGGACACGGCCTTGGCCAGCAGGGTATTCACCGACGCGTTGCTGTTGCCGAGCGGGTTCATCGAAGAACTCTTCGTCATCAGGAATGTGAAGTCGCTGTACGGGAGTCCGGTCACCGCCTGGAGAGATGTGGCCATCGCCCACTTGCCGGAGTTGACCTGCTGCACGAAGTCGTCACCGTGGTTGCTGAGCTGCACGTCGATGCCGACCTTGCGGAGATACCCGGCGAGGGCCTGGGCCATCTGGTCCCACTGCGGGTTGTTCAGCACCTTGATCGAGAACCCGTTCGGGTAACCGGCCTGGCGCAGGAGCGCCTTGGCCTTGGCAACGTCGTAGGTGTAGTAGCTGTCGATCTTCCGCTTGTAGCCGGTGCTCTCCCATCCGAACGGCGTCGAGGCGTTGACGTCACCGTGACCGCCGAGCACGGACTTGAGGATCGCCTCCCGGTCGATCGCATAGTTCATGGCCTGCCGGACGCGCACGTCACCCAGCGGCTTGTTGATCTTTCCGGCGGTGTCGAAGATCGTGAAGCCGAAGAAGGCGCATGCGGCCCCCTCGGAGATCTTCCACCCACTGATCTCCGTTCCCGCCGTCACGGTCGTGTAGTCGATCTGGCCGCTGCGCGCCGCGTTGTAGGAGGCAGTGGGGTCGGTAATCAACTGCACCACCAGCTTGTCGAAGCGCGGCCACTGGATGTCCCCCGCCCAGTAGCTCTTGTTCCGGGTGAACGCGTAGGTCTTGTTCGTCGTCGTGCCGCTCTTGTCGAGGATGTAGGGGCCGGACCCGACCGCTGTGTCGGCGAGCACCTTGGGGTTCTTGAGCGCGGTGGGACTCACCATCCAGCCGGCCTGCTGCGAGAACCCGTAGGGCAGGTCGGGCTGCGGGGCTGTCAGGTTGAAGCGCACCTTGCTTTTGGACACGACGTCGACCGACCGGACGTACGAGAGGTACGGCAGCGCCGCCACGTTCGACGGGGTGACCGACTTGGCGTAGTCGATATTGGCTTTGACGGCCGCGGCGTCGAAGCGGGTGCCATCGGTGAAGACCACATCGGTACGCAGATCCATCACCAAGGTCGTGGCGTCGCTGTAGTCCCATGAGGCGGCCAGCCACGGGATCACCGTGCCGTCGGCGTTGATATGGGTGAGAGTGTCGTACGTCGCGGCTGCCACGTACTGGCTCAGCTGCGTCTTCCATGGATCCAGCGAGTTTCCGGTCGGAAACGCGGACATCGTGAAGGTTTTCTGTCCGGACCCGGACCCTCTTGCGCCCGAGCCGGCACAGCCGGTGGCGGCCACCAGGACGGATGACCCGATGAGTGACAACGCAGTACGCCTCAACACCCTGAACTCCTCAACGTCGACGCTGACTGAATGAGATATGCGGTGGCTTCGAATTCAACACTCCGTGCGACAGGGTGAGAACACGTCTGCATCAGCTTTGTGTTGATGGCTGCCATTCATGGACACGATGGGCAGTGACCGTCCGGCTTCCGGGATAAATCAACACGCGATAATCCTGGCCCTCCGTAGGCGATCCGCCCTTTTAATTGATGCGCAATTCCGAGTCCGCCCCTCCCTTCCCCTGGCGAATACCCCAAGGGAATTGATCATGACACGGCCGCGTAATGCGAGCCCCTGCTTCTGACTTCTCGTAGAAACGGGATTCGCTGACGGTCAACGAGCGGGTTCCGGAAACTCGGCGACGAGCGGGGCGTCCGCCGATATCGGACCGGTCCCCGAGGCACCTCCTGGAGAGCCTAGGGTAGTGAAGAAGGCCTCGTTGGCGTCGGTGAAGGCGGCCCACTCCGGCGGCACGTCCTCGGCATAGAAGATCGCCTCGACCGGGCACACGGGTTCGCAGGCGCCGCAGTCGACGCATTCGTCCGGGTGGATGTAGAGCATGCGCTCACCCTCGTAGATGCAATCTACGGGGCATTCATCTACGCAGGCCCGGTCCTTCACGTCCACGCAGGGTTGTGCGATGACGTATGTCATGGGGTGTTCCTCCGATTCGGTTCGACGGTCCAGGCGTCGCGGCCTCGCAGTAGGTCTCGCAGGGTGCCGCCGTCTCCGCTCCTGGCTGCCTGCTCCCGTACCAGGTCGTCGTAGGTGGGACGCTGTGCCGCCCGGAACACCCCGACGGGCACGACGGGGCCGTGGTTTGCGCTGTCCAGCCGGGACAGCGCGAACGCCTGCGTGGGGTCGCCGGCCGCGGCGTCGTGGACGACCAGAGCGTCCTCGCCCGTCTCGGCGACCGGGGCCACACGCAGTCCGCCGGTACGGGGATCGCGCGCGACGCCGTACTCTCCCTCGGCCCCGAAGCGCACCGGCTCCCCGTCGCGCAGCGGGATGACCCGTTGGACGCGCTCCCGGGGATCCTTCACGGCCTCGAAGGCGCCGTCGTTGAAGACCGGGCAGTTCTGGTAGATCTCGACCAAGGCCGTCCCCCTGTGCTCGGCCGCCGCCCTTAGCACCTCGGTGAGCTGAGCGCGGTCGGAGTCCAGGGCCCGGGCCACGAAGGTCGCCTCCGCGCCGAGCGCGAGCGAGACCGGGTTGAAAGGGTGGTCGACCGAGCCCAGGGGGGTCGACTTGGTGACCTTCCCGGGTTCCGAGGTGGGAGAGTACTGGCCCTTGGTCAGTCCATAGATCCGGTTGTTGAAGAGCAGGATCTTCAGGTTGACGTTGCGCCGCAGGGCGTGGATGAGGTGGTTTCCCCCGATGGACAGCGCGTCACCGTCACCGGTGACCACCCAGACGCTGAGATCCGGGCGGGTGACGGCGAGGCCGGTGGCCAGTGTGGGGGCGCGTCCGTGCACGGAGTGCATGCCGTAGGTGTCGAGGTAGTACGGGAAGCGGGACGAGCAACCGATGCCCGAGATGAAGACGATGTTCTCGCGGCGCAGTCCGAGTTCGGGCAGGAAGGACTGGACCGCAGCCAGTACGGCGTAGTCCCCGCAGCCGGGGCACCAGCGGACTTCCTGGTCCGAGCGGTAGTCCTTGGCGGTCTGCGGCCCGTCGGCCAGGGGCACGCCGTCCAGACCGTGCTTGCCCGGCATGCCGAGCTCGGTCGTGGTCATGCCGATTCTCCTTTGATCACGGATACGAAGGCGTCGGCGAGTTCCTCGGCTCCGAAGGGCTGGCCGGTGACCTTCGAACGGCTGACCACGTCCACTCCGTACGCGGCGCGCAGGAGCCCGGCGAGTTGGCCGAGGTTCATCTCGGGCACCACCACCTGCCGGTAGGCACGCAGAACCGCGCCGAGATTGCCCGGGAAGGGCCGCAGATGCCGCAGATGGGTCTGAGCCACGGGCAGTCCGCGGGCCCGCACCCGTCGGCAGGCCGCACCGATCGGCCCGTACGTCGAACCCCAGCCGAGCACCAGCACGTCGGCCCGCCCGTCGGGGTCCTCGACCTCGACGTCAGGCACGGTGATGCCGTCGACCTTCGCCTGACGCAGGTGGACCATGCGCTCGTGGTTGGCCGAGTCGTAGGAGATCGTTCCCGGGCCGTCGGACTTCTCCAGGCCGCCGATGCGATGCTCCAGGCCTGGCGTGCCCGGGATCGCCCACGGTCGGGCGAGGGTGGTCCGATCGCGCAGATACGGCCAGAACGCCTCCGAACCGTCCGGGGCGTTGGGCCCGGTCGCGAATTCCACGCGCAGGTCAGGCAGATCGTCGGGCTCCGGGACCAGCCACGGTTCTGAGCCGTTCGCCAGCGCTCCGTCCGACAGGAGCAGGACCGGGGTTCGGTAGGTGAGCGCGATCCGGGCCGCCTCCAGGGCGGCGTCGAAGCAGTCGCCGGGTGAGCGCGGTGCGATGACGGGCAGCGGGGCCTCACCATTGCGGCCGTGCATGGCCTGCAACAGGTCGGACTGCTCGGTCTTGGTGGGCAGCCCCGTGGACGGGCCGCCGCGCTGGACGTCGATCACGATCAGCGGCAGCTCGGTCATCACCGCCAGACCGAGGATCTCGCTCTTCAGGGCGAGACCCGGCCCGGAGGTGGAGGTGACGCCCAGCGCCCCGCCGAAGGCCGCGCCGAGGGCGGCGCCGATCCCGGCGATCTCGTCCTCCGCCTGGAGGGTGAGGACACCGAACTCCTTGTGGCGGGCGAGTTCGTGGAGGATGTCGGAGGCGGGGGTGATCGGGTAGCTGCCGAGCAGCACGGGAAGGCCCGCGCGCTGCCCGGCGGCAGTCAGTCCGAGAGCGAGCGCGGTGTTGCCGGTGATCTGCCGATACGTGCCGGGCGGCAGATTGGCGGGGGCGATCTCGTACGTGGTGGCGAACGCCTCCGTGGTCTCGCCGTAGTTCCAGCCCGTCCGGAAGGCGGTGACGTTGGCCTCGGCCACCTCCGGGCGGCCGGCGAACTTCCGCCGCAGGAAGGTCTCCGTGCCGGCGGTGGGGCGGCCGTACATCCAGGCGATCAGGCCGAGGGCGAACATGTTCTTCGCCCGCTCCGCGTCCTTGCGGGACAAGCCGCTGTCGGCGAGCGCACCACGCGTCAGGCTGCTCATGGGCACCTGGTGGACGACGTGCCCGCTCAAGGTCGCGTCCTCCAGCGGTGACGTCGCATAGTTCGCGCGCTGCAGGTTGCGACGGGTGAACTCATCGGTGTTGACGATCACCGTTGCGCCCGGCGGCAGGTCGGCGGCGTTGGCCTTGAGGGCCGCCGGGTTCATCGCGACGAGCACGTCGGGACGGTCGCCGGCGGTGAGTATGTCGTAGTCGGCGAAGTGCACCTGGAAGGAGGAGACACCCGGCACCGTGCCCTGGGGGGCGCGGATCTCGGCCGGGAAGTCCGGGCGGGTCGCCAGATCGTTGCCGAATGCCGCGCTGTCGGCGGACAGCCGGTCGCCCGCGAGTTGCATGCCGTCACCGGAATCGCCGGCGAAGCGGATGACAACGCGCTCCAAGGGCACGGGGGTACGTGGGACGGTTCCTGAGGTGATACGCGAGGTCACAGCTGTCCTCCTGGCCCGCTGCAGGCGAGCGGGGCACGCCGGTTCCGCGTAGCAAGCAGATGGGACACGAAAGCCCTCCAGGGCTCGGAAACAGGGGGCAGGACGGAATACCGTCCTGTGGACGGCCATCTGGGCGGCGGACGGTCGGCAGGCGTCGGACACTTCGTCGAAGGTGCGATGCGGATCCCGCGGCGCCGGATCGCTGAAGCAGACCCGGTCCGGCGTGTGACTACCGGTGCGTCGGGGGCGGACCGGCCCGCACTCGTCGGGCATTCCGACGATATGCGGGCGCCAGACCTGCGACTTCCTGTTCCGCGAAACGACGCGGGTTGAAGTCGCAGGGGTTCCGGATGAGGCATGGCTACATCTCAGTTCGTTGTCAATCGGTTGTGCCGGCGCCTGACGTGCCGTCAGTAGCTGAAGGTCTCGCTGAAGGTCCGGTAGGCCTCGGGCATCCGCGGCAGGTCCTGCGGCAGCTGGGTGTGGCTGTAGACCTTGTAGGTCTCCTCCTCGATGTCCGGGCGCGGCATTTCCACCGGGGGGCCACCGACGCCCATCGGCGCGTCGGCGGTCAGGTCCGCCCAGCTCTCGCCGACCGGCGTGAAGAAGTCCGTGTAGACGTGCATGTGCCAGATCTTCCAGACGCCGTTCTCGCGGATGAAGTCGACGCCGTACTTCTCCCAGATCCAGTGCGCGATCGGCTTGTGGTCGGGCGGCATGATCTCGGTGACCTGGCCCGGGGAATACCACATGCCCTTGGCCGTCTTCCCGTCGCCGGCGATCTCGATGATCGAAGTGGTCAGCGGGTGCATGATCAGAGTGCCGACGCCCAGGTTGTCGTCGGATTCGTCGAGCTCGGGGTAGTGCTTGCGGAGCAGATCAAGGTTGGCCCGCTGCATCTTGCGGTTCAGCTCGCCGTAGTAGTAGTTGATGGACTCGTATCCGACGAAGTAACCCTGGTTCTGCGCGAAGGTGGGCTCCGGGGTCTCCTTGACCCAGAGCGCCTCCAGCTCCTCGGCGTTCTTGCCGAGCCCGTGGTAGTAGGCGTGCCGGCTCATCACGTTCTGGACCTCGTGGATGTCCAAGACCCTCTGGAGCTTCTGCTCGGTGGTCAGTTCCGCGGTGTCGCTCATGTACGGCTCCTAGTTGAGGTGGAGGGTCAGGCGGGCCGGTCGGTGTACGACCAGGTTTCGTCGAACGTCCGGTACGGCACGGGCGGGACCGGCGCCAACTCCTGGGCCGTGTCGACCTGGTAGGGCTGGTTGAAGGTGACCGGACGCGACGGGGGCGTCATGCCCTTCATGAGCTGCCCGGGTTCGGGGAAGTAGGGCGGCCGGTGGATCGAGGACTCGACCCAGCTCTGGTGATAGGGAGTGCGGAAGGTGGTGTAGATGTGGAAGTGCCAGAACTTCCACGCGCCGCCCTCCTTGACGAAATCGATGCCGTAGCGGCCCCACGACCAGTGGGCGATGGGCGGACCGTCCGGCCGGGGAAAGGTCTCGTGGCCGGGGGAGATCCACACGCCCTTGGCGGTCAGGCCGTCCTCGGCGACCTCGATCACGGGGGTAGTGGCGGCGTGCTCGGTCATGAGCCCTGGCATCTCCGGCGGGGCGCCGTCGACGTAGCAGCCCTTGACGGTCTCCGCGCCCTCGAAGACGCCCCAGTCCTCGGGCTCGAAGGTCAGGCCGGGTGCGTCCTTGGCGAAGAACTTCTCGAACTCCTCGCTGTTGCGCCCCGCGGCGTGCAGGTACTCGTGCATGCCCATGAGGTTGTTGATCTCGTGGATGTCCTCCAGGCGTCGCAGTCGCCTGTCGAAGTCGTCCTGTGCCATGCGGGGTCCTTTACAGGGGCGGGAGGTCGTCGAGGGTGCGGTACGGCTCCGGAGGGACGGGGTCGTACGTCAGCACGCGGGTGACGGAGTAGTCGTTGAGGGGCGCGGTGGGCGGCCGGTCGGACGTCGCGGTCAGTGGTGGCGGTGCCTGCTCGCGCAGCGAGCTCTCGACCCAGCTGGAGCCGTAGACGGTACGGAAGCGCGGCACGACCCGCAGACGCAGGATCCGCCAGGCGCCGTCCTCCCCGTCCTCCTCGTGGACGAAGTCGACGGCGTAGTGCACCCACGCCCAGCCGGCCTCGGGCCGCCCCGCGTCGGGGTTGAAGCCCGTCTGCGCGGCCAGCACCATCCACACGCCGCGGGCCGAGCCGCCGTCCTCGGCGACGTGGATGACCGGGGTCGTGAACGAGCTCTCCAGCAGCATCCCGGCGCGGTCGTCCGGGACGTCTAGCTCCGGGAACGCGACCCGCATCCCCTCCCCGTTACGGCGGGCCATCTCCAGCAGCGGCCCGACCAGCGCGGCGCGAGCGCCGTCCAGCCCCTCGTACACGCCCCAGTCGGCCAGTTCGACCGTCACGCCGGGGGTGCGGCGGGCGAAGGCGCCGATCAGGTCGTCGTAGTGGCCGGCCGCGTTGAAGAAGGCGTGGCGGCCGATGAGGTTGTGGATCTCGTGTACCGCCCTGATCCGGTGCAGTCGCTGTGCCCTGGTCAGGGTCGTCGGGGTTCCGGTCGAGGTCGTCACCTCAGGCCTCCTTCGGCGGGTCGGTGTAGCCGGTGGTCTCCTGCCAGGTCCCGTACGGTTCGGGCGGCGGAGGCTGCAGGACGCGGGCCGCGTCGAGCGTGTACGGCTGGTTGAAGGTCACTGGCCGGTCCACCACCGGCATGCCGGGAACGACCTCTCCCTTTTTCGGGAAGTAGGCGGGGCGGTTGATCGAGGAGTCGACCCAGTCCTGGTCGTACGGGGTGCGCAAGGTGGTGTAGACGTGGAGGTGCCAGATCCGCCACTCGCCTTTCTCCCTGAGGAAGTCGACGCCGTAGCGACCCCATGACCAGTGGGCGGCGGGAAGGCCGTCCGGCAGCGGGAAGGTCTCGTGCCCCGGGGAGATCCACACCCCCTTGGCGGTCAGGCCGTCACCGGCCACCTCGATGACGGGCGTCGTCAGCGTGTGCTCGATGAGCAGGCCCGGGGTGCCGGCGGGGAAGGGGTTCTTCTCCACGTACGCGTTCCAGATGTGGTCCCAGCCGTCCCACACACCCCAGTCCTCGGCCTCGAAGGAGACGTCGGGAGCGTCCGTCGCCCAGCACTCCAGGAGCTCGCGGTCGTTGAGGCCGGCCGAGTGCAGGTACGCGCGCCGGCCCATGAGGTTGTGAATCGCCTGGACGTCCTCCAGTCGCTGGAGTTGCCTCTCCAGATCGGGTGTGACGGTGTCGTGGTCGTCCAACTCTGCTCATCCCTTGTGGTCGGAGGTCATGGTCGGAACCGTCGTGGTCGCAGCTGTGGTGGGAAGTGAGCGCCCAGGGGAGGCAGGCGCAAAGCCCTGCTCGGGACGGGTGCCGATGGGTATCGCGGAGCAGCTCGCCGACGGCTCGCCACCAGCCCGGTGCCGGTCCTGCCCCAGCCTCGGCACCGGCGGGAAACAGCCGGAACACCGTGTTTCGGCGGACGCGCGGGGGGGCCGCGATCGTCGCCGGAGAAGGCGAGGGCAGGGTGACGGAGGTGAAGGGTGCGGTGATGCCGTGTCAGGCGTGACGCGCGAAGCCGCGGACCGGCCCCGGGCGGGATCCGTCTCTCAGCAACGTACGGGCGCTGGGCGTCGCGTGAGCGGGGCGGCACGGCCGGCCCGTGTACATCACCGTGGACGCCTTCTTGCAGCCGGTCGGCGTGGGCATCGAGCCGCCGAGAGCACACATGGACGGTCCCGCGTCATGACGGCGACCGTGAAGCACGGAAACGGGCCGCCGCCTGCCACCGGACCGGACCGGCACGCACCGCACGGCGAGCATGCCGCCACAGCGGCCCAGCTCAGACGTGATGGTGGTCATGCGGCGTTCCTTCGGCTCTGGGACCCTCGTTCGCGGAACCGACAGCGAGGCCGGTGCGAGCGGGGCCGTATGGGCAGCTCCGGTGTCATCACATTAGCGAGCGTCACGCGTGGCCGGAAGCGATCGGAAATCGCGGAGCAACATGGATGGCATGTGACATGAATATGTACCGTACAGCCCCTTGCGCCACGTCCCGGGAATGGGGCAAGACCGCCCTCACGACCCGACCCCGTGGCGGCTTCGAGTGAGCCCGCGCGCGACGGCGCTCGGCCGGATCTCGCGGTTCGCCACTATGGACAAACATTTTGACCACCCGCAGTCCGCGCGGCAATCGGATGCCCGCCGGTACGGCGCGGCCCCGGCCCCTGCTCCCCGCGAAGAGCAACGGCGACCGGCAGTTCATTGCCAGGGTTCCGACGCGCACCAGCCTGCCGGACACACCCTACGAGGATGGGTTCGCCGAAGCCGTCAAGGCTGCCCGCGCCGCGCGGGCCGGCCGCCGAATCCATCGGTGCGGGCATCGATCAGCGAAGCCGGTGCGCGCCGATCGCAGCCGTTGGCGCAGGCGCGATCGGACCGCGCACTCGCGGCGTTCGACGGAGCTTGCCGCCGGTCAGCCAGCCATCGCGCTGTCGCCGCCGTCGGCCATGAGGTTGGCGCCGTTGACGAACGCCGCCTCGTCGGAGCAGAGGAAGGCCGCAACCCTCGCGATGTCCTCCGGCTGTCCCACCCGGCCCACCGGGATACGTGCCTCCAGCTGTGCCTTTGGCCCGTTCGGGTCATCGAGGAAGGGCGCGGTCGCGGAGGTGTGGATCATGCCGGGTGCGACGGTGTTGACGCGGATGCCGTGCGGGGCGCCGGCCGCGCACAGATGCTTGCTCATCGCCAACACCCCGCCCTTGGCGGCACCATGCGGCACCATCGGCATGAACGGGGCGCCGCGCACGGCGGCGACCGACGCGACGTTGAGGATGGCGCCGCCGCCCCCGGCGATCAGATGCGACCAAGCCGCCTGCGTACAGAAGTACGGGATGTCGAGCTCGTTCTTGATGGTGAAGTACCAGTCCTCGGCAGGCATCGTCTCGAACGGCCCGTTCCGCAGCGCGGAGGCGTTGTTGTAAAGGATGTCGATACCACCGAAGGCCACTATGCCAGCCTCGATCCACTCCCGGGCACCGGCCTCCGTCGACAGGTCGACGGGGGCGAGGGACTTCATGACTCCCCCGGCCTTCTCCACCAGTTCCAGCGTTTCCGCCGCAGCATCGGCATCGATGTCACAGCCGAATACGGAGGCCCCTTCCGCGGCAAACACCTGGGCAGCAGCCCGCCCAATTCCAGCCCCCGTGCCGCTGATGAACGCGATTTTTCCGGCCAGTCGACCCATGATTGCCATATCCCTTGTTCCATGCCGCCGGAGTGCGGTACCTGAAGCGTAGGTACGCCATATTGGCGAGAACAAGGATCCGTGCCGTCCAGGGACATCGTCCCTTGAGATGGCTGGTATGACCGAGGTTGCCACCGTTCCGTCTGGGGCGCAGCCCCCGGCGCTTCAGCCAACAGGCCCACAATCGAGGACGGAAGAACAGCGAATTCCACCCGGACTCGCCCCCGCAGCCTCCCGTGGCGAAAATGGCCATGCCTGACCAGCGGCAGTGCGACTTCTGCCGCTGTACCAGCGAAAGACGGCACACCAATAGCCGCAACTACCCAGGTAGGTTGCAAGTTCCGGGGGCGTGCGGCTGGCAGGGCTGTAACCGGCTGGGGGGCATAACAGGGCGGGCACGGGCTCGTGATCATTGAGGTGTCTGAGCCCGGTGATCATGAGGTGACCCATGCCTGTTGCTACGTCTTCCCCCCACTCTCGCCGTGCCGGTGAAGCTGGGTCCGCTGGATGCCGGTCTGAGCGCTGACCTGCGCCTCTACTTCGACTCGGTGCCCGACCTTCACTCTCGGCAAGGCCGGTGGTCTCGGCGTCGCCTGAACGCGATCCTGCTGGTGTGTGCATGTGCGCTCGTCTCGGGAGCGAGGAACATCGACGAACTCGCCGAGCGGGGCCAGCCTGCTTCGAACGCATTCCTGACAGTCATCGGGATCCGGCGCTACCTGCTCAGATGACGGCGCACTCCGTCGCCAGCCACGATCGGCCGTGTACTGGGCGGTGGGTCCTCACGGAACTCCGCGTCGAACTGCCGTCTCCTGCCCGCCATGACCCTCAACTTCCCCTAGTCAGTCCGGGTCTCTGCGCTACGACGGGAAGGTCATGCACCCTTCGCCCGGGGCGGAGCCGAGTGTCCGTCCGGCCGAAGGCGTTTGTGGTTGGGGGCGACATCAATGAAGGCCAGTCCGGGTCACGGGCGGCGATGGTGCTGTCCGTGCGGCCCTCGGGGCGGCTCACTGCATGTTGGTGTGCCGGGCCTGCATGCGTGCGTGCTCGCCTTCGCGGTCCGCGGTGAGTGCCATGACCACGGCGTCGAGTACGAGCAGTGCTCCCTGCTCGAAGAGGCTGCCGCTGAACTGCGCGGTGTCCCGGCTCGGGACGCACAGCACGACGTCGGCGAGTTTCGCGAGAGTGCTCGACGGGCGGGCGGTCACCGCGAGTACGCGTGCTCCGTGTTCCCTGGCCCGGCGGGCGTAGTGCAGGGACACCGGTGTCTCGCCGGAGCCCGATATGACGATCAGTCCGTCCCCTGATTCCACCGAGGGCGCCGTCGCCTCACCCAGGACATGTACGTCCTGGCCGAGATGCATGAGCCGCATCGCCGTCATAGACGCCACGAGGCCCGATCTGCCTTGTCCCGTCGCGAACCAGCGCCGTCCCGGAGTGAGGAGTTCCGTCACTACGGCGCTGAACGAGGTCTCGTCGACGTCACCGAGCAGGTCACCCACTTCACGGCCGACCGCCAGCCAGGTCTTGTCCACGGCCATAGGAGCCATTGGGTTCATGGGGTCCATCGGTTCTCCCTCAGCCCCCGGTCACGGTGATGAGCACCTTGACCTGCTCGGGGTCGCACGAGGCGGCGAACGCCTTGTCCGCGTCGTGCAGTGCGAAAGTGGCCGTCACGAACTCCGCGGTGTCCACCACGCCGGCGCCGACCAGGGAGATCGCCTCGGTGAAGTTGTCGGCGACGTACATGAGGCTGCCGACCAGCCGGATCTCCCGGTCCTGGATCAGGTCGACCCGTACCGGCGTGGTGCCGGCCGCGCCCACGCCGACGACCACGACCGTGCCGCCCTTGGCCACCAGGCCGACGGCCTGTGCCAGCGAGGGCCCGCGGGTCACGCAGTCGAAGACCACGTCCGCGGGACCGCCGAGTGTCTGGCCGGACTGCTCCACGAGGTCTGCGGAGTCGGCCGGGAGCGCCGCGTCCGCCCCGAGCCGCAGGGCGCGGGCGCGCTTGCTCTCCAGCAGGTCGGTCACGACGGCCTTGGACGCGCCCCGGTGCTTGGCGGCCACCAGCAGGAGCAGCCCGATCGGGCCGGCGCCGAGGATGGCCACGTTACGGCCACGCAGGTCACCGGCCTTGTCCAGAGCGCCGAGCGGGGTGGCGAGCGGTTCGATCAGCGCCGCCTCGGTGTCCGTCATCGCGTCTGGCAGAACGTGGACCCTGCTCGCCGAGATGGTGAAAAGTTCCGCGAGCCCGCCGGGGGTCTGGCAGCCGAACACCTCCAGCTTCTGGCAGATGTTGTAGCGGCCGGCCCGGCACTGGGCGCATTCGCCGCAGTAAAGGTTGGGCTCCACGACGATCCGGTCGCCGGCGGCCACGGTGGTGACACCATCGCCTGTGGCGGTGACGACGCCGACGACCTCGTGGCCGGGGCGGTAGGGCAGGTCGATGAACGGGTGCTTGCCGAGGGCCGCGTGCATGTCCGAGCCGCACACTCCGACGACCGTGCTCCGTACGAGCACTTCGCCGGGGCCGGCGACCGGGGCTGGGACCTGCTCCAGCCTCACATCGTCCACGCCTGCCACGACCACACGACTGATGAGTCGCGTCATTTCTCTCTTCTCTCTTCTGGTGCCGTCGGTTGTCCCGTGTGTCCGCCAGGCCTAATAGACGGTGTATCCGCCGTCGGCGACCACGACGGAGCCGGTGATGAAGGAGGCCGCGTCACTGGCGAGGAAGACGACGGTCGGCGCGATCTCCTCGGGGAGTGCGTAGCGCTGCTGCGGTGCGTCCTCGATCCAGAAGCGCCGCAGGTCGGGCCGGTCCACCGGGGCCATCTCCGTCTTCACATAGCCGGGGGCGACCGCGTTGACCCGGATACCGGCGGGCGCCCACTCCGCCGCGAGAGACTTCGTCAGATGGTGTACGGCGGCCTTGGACGCGTTGTAGGCGTGCTGCCACTGGGGCCGGTTGATGATGAGCCCGGAGATCGAGCCGATGTTGACGATGGAGCCGCCGCCCGCGTCTGTCATGTGGCGGCCCACGGCGAGGCTGCACTTCCACAGCGCGCGGACGTTGAGGTCGAAGACCTGTGACCACTCGTCGTCGGTGGCGTGCCAGGTGTCGTTGTGGAAACACGTGCCCGCGTTGTTGACGAGGATGTCGAGTCCGCCGAGTGCGGCGATGGCTTCGGCGGTCATCCGGGTGACATCGTCGTCGTCGGTGATGTCGGCGGTGATCGGGACGAAGGTGAGTCCCTGCTCGGCCGCCTGCTCGACGACGAGCGCGTTGCGTTTCGCGTCCCGGCCCGCGATGGCGACCTGGGCGCCGGCCTGGGCGAGCGCGGTGGCGAAGGCGAGGCCGAGGCCCCGGTTCCCGCCGGTCACCAGAGCCTTGCGGCCGTTGAGCTTGAATGTGTCGAGAACGGTCATCAGAGCACCACGATCGTCTTGAGGCTGCCGGGGGTCCGGTCCGCGTTGAGCGCTTCCTCGGCGTCTTCCAGGGAGAAGCGTGCGGTGACGAGGCTGTCGAGGTCCACCTGTCCGGAGGCCACGAGCTGGGCCGCGACGGGCCAGGTGTCGGTGTAGCGGAACACTCCGGTGATAATGAGTTCCCTGCTCTGGATCACCGGGATGGGCAGTGCGATCTCGTCCGCTCCCATGCCCACGAGAACGACGACACCGCCGCCGCGTACGGCTCCGATGCCGCTGACCACGGCCGGGGTCGCGCCGGACGCGTCGATGAAGGCGTCCACACCCAGGTCGCTGACGCTCTCCGCGAGGGGGTCGATCGTGCGGGTGGCGCCGAAGCGTTCCACCAGGGCCCGGCGGGCGGCCACCGGGTCGGACACGATGATCTCGGTGGCGCCGAACGCCTTCGCCGCCTGGGTCGCGATGACGCCGATGGGTCCGGCTCCGGCGATCAGGACACGGGAACCGGGGACGATGCGGGCCTTGCGCGCCGCCCAGATGCCGACGGAGAGCGGTTCGAGGAGGGCGGCCGCCTCGTCCGAGAGGGAGTCGGGCACCGGGTGGGCGAAGTCGGCCTGGATAGTGACGTATTCGCAGAAGGCGCCGTCGACGGGCGGGGTGGCGTAGAACTCCATGTGCGGGCAGAGGTTGTAGCGGCCCGCCTTGCACTGGAAGCACATCCGGCAGGGCCGCTGCGGTTCTATGGCGACGCGTTCGCCGATCCGCCCGGTGTCGACGTCCGCGCCGACGGCGACGATCCGGCCCGAGACCTCGTGGCCCAGGACGAGCGGCTGGTCGACCACGAAGTCGCCGATCCGGCCCTCCCGGTAGTAGTGGACGTCGGAGCCGCAGACCCCGACGGCGGCGACGCGGACCAGGACTTCGTCCGGCCGGACCGCCGGGACGGGCCGCTCCTCGACGGCGATCTCACCGACGCCGGTGAGCACACTCGCCCGCATCGTCTCGGGAACCCCTGGAGTGTCGGACATCGTCATGTTCCTTTCGGTGCGACCGGTGGGGCGGAGGAAACGCGGCCAGGTGAGTCGGGGGCGGTGGACGACGAGAACAGGGCGCGGCCAGAGACGACATAGCTCGCGCCCGCGCGCAGGCAGGCGCCGACGTTGCCCGCGTCCACCCCGCCGTCGACCCCGGCCGGCAGGCCGGGTCCCGTCTGCCCGGCCCTGGCGGCCAGCGCCGGGTCGGCGGCGCCGGTACTGCCCGGTTCGATCAGCATGACCAACAGGCCGTCGACCGTCTCGAAGCAGGGCCGGATCTCGGCGAGTTCCGTGCCGGGTGCCACGGCGAGCCAGGCCGCGGCTCCCGAGGAACGGATCCGTTCGGCGGTGTCCGCCACAGCGTCCCGGTTAGGGCAGGACTCGAACGGGAAGGTGACCCGGTCCACCTTCTGGGCGCAGATCTCGTCGATCAGTTCGTCGAGTTCGGGCGCGATGACGTGGACGTCGAGCGGTCCGACACCGCGCTCGGACACGCTGCGTACCAGGGAGAGGTCGACGCCCCGATGGGCGAGATCGTTCATGATCACGTCAGCGTGGATCCACAGGCCCGAGCTGCCGAGGTGCTCGGCGGTGGCCAGCCGGTCCGCCTCGGCGACGGCGTAGATGCTGCCCGCGAGGGTGGCCCCGGGGTGGCGGGCGATCTCCGCGAGGATGGCGGGGTTCAGGCTCGGGTACGTCACTCCGTCATCCCGGGGCTGTCCGTGGCGGGGGTGTCGAGCGCGTCCCAGCCTGCGAGGACCGCGTAACGGTCGGCGGCCGCCTGGCGCGCGGTCCCCGAGCCGGGGCGTGGGGTGGCGGCCGGCCGAGTCGCCGGTGCCCAGGCTCGCAGGACTTCCCGTACCGGCCGGTCCGAGGCGATGGCGGCGGCCTGGACGCAGGCGCCGCGGGCCGAGGCCTCCGGGGCGTCGGCGACCAGCACCTCGCGGCCGGTCAGGTCGGCCAGGAGCTGGGTGTACGCGGCGGAGCGCGCGCCTCCCCCGGTGGCGATGAGGCGCCCGTCGGTGGCGACCCCGGCGGCGTTGAGGTGGTGTTCCCCGGAGACCAGTCCGAGGATCACGCCTTCGAAGGCGGCCCGCGCGATGTCCTCGGGGCCGGTCGCGGAGGTCAGTCCGGCGAGGAGGCCCCGGGCGCCGGGGCGGTTGGGCTTGCGCTCGCCGTCGAGGAAAGCGGCGAGGACAGGTCCGGAGTCGCCGGTGGCGCTGAGGGCCAGTTCGGCGAGGGTGTCGTGGTCGACGCCGAGGATGCGCGCGAAGGTGTCGGTGACGCGGGCGGCGTTCAGTGTCGAGACGAGGGGGAGGTAGCCGTCGGTCATGTCTGCGACGCAGTCCACGATGCCGCCGAGGTCGAAGACGGGGGTGTCCTGGGTAGTGAAGACGACGCCCGAGGTGCCGAACGTGTATACGACGTCCCCGGGGGTGATACCGAGGCCGAGGGCCGCCGCGTGCTGGTCCCCGCCGCCCGGCCCCACGAGCGTGCCGGGCGACAGGTCCAGTTCCGTGCTCGCCGTAGCGCTGACCGTGCCGACGGGGGTCGAGGCGTCGACGACCTCCGGCAGGGCGTCCGCCCAGTCGCGTTCCGCGTCGATGTGGGACAGGAACTCGGGCAGATAGCGGGATTCCGGGGCGCTGTAGTAGCCGGTCCCCGATGCCTCGGAGCGGTCAGTGATCTGGCGTCCCGACAGCTTCCAGGTCAGCCAGTCGTGCGGGAGCAGGACATGGCGCAGCCGCCGGTAGTGGGCGGGTTCGTTCTCAGCGAGCCAGGCGATCTTGCTGAGGGTGAAGGCGGCGGTCGGCAGGGATCCGACGGCGCGGATCCACTCTGGCGCGCCGATCAGCCGCTTGAGCCGTTCGAGCTGTGGTGCGGAGGTGGTGTCGTTCCACAGCTTCGCCGGCCGGATGACCTGATCGGCGGCGTCCAGGGCCACCAGACCGTGGCACTGACCGTCGACCGCGAGCGCGGCGATGTCGTTCCTGGACACTCCGGCGTCTTTCCTGGCAGCCGCGAGCGCGATTTTGAACGCTGCCCACCAGTCAGCGGGGTCCTGTTCGCTGTCCGGTGGGAACGCGGGTGGGTGTGGTGCGCTCCCGGAGCCGAGCAGCGAGCCGTCGTGAAGGTCTCGGATCTCGACCTTGCAGGACTGGGTCGAGGAGTCAACTCCAGCGACGACGGGCATGGGGGTCCTTAAGAATGTTGGGCGGTCCGGGAGGACCGGGTGTGGCTGATGATGGTTTGCCGTTGATGGCTCCAGGAGAATG